>JAQBVZ010000207.1 GCA_027625205.1 Chloroflexota bacterium | reverse complement strand
ATCCAATACCAAGGCCAGCTCCGCGGCACCTGCGTTTTCATAGAACCCCGCCGCCTCCGCAGGCTCCAGTTGTTCAATGACCTGGCCCGTCTCCTGGGGCGTTAGGGTTGCCAGCAAGGCCTGTTGGGCCTCATGGCCAACGTCCGCTAGCACATCCCCCTGGTCCGCTGGATGCAGCTCTTTAAAGACCTCACTTGCCAGAGCAAAATCCTGGTCTTCCACCAGAGCCTGGATTCGCTCTCTGAGTTCTTCAGTGCTTATTTCGTGCTCTTCGGCCATCGGCTTCCCGTGGACCTTTCATTTCCTAGAAATGTAGGAACATAAGCATACGGCAAATGAGGTATCTCGTAGACTGCTTTAGCAAGCGTGGTCATAGATAGCCTATAATGCGTCCCGCTCCTGGCAGACCCCATCAATCACAGCCCAATCGAGAGTACACACTGTGCAACGTCCCATTTTCAAGCCCATAGGAACGCCGGTGGAGGAGTTGGACACGCCATCACTGGTGGTGGACATCTCCGCCTTGGAACACAACCTGGAGGCGGTACACGGCTTTTTCAGGGACATCCCGGTGAAGATGCGGCCTCACGTCCACGCGCACAAGACACCGGCCATAGCGCACCTGCAACTTTCCGTGCCAGGCAACGCTGGCGGGATTGCGGTGATCAACGTGAGCGAGGCCGAGCTGTTTGCACAACACGGCTTTACCGACATTACGCTCAGCAGCCCGGTGGTGAGTCCATCCAAGCTCCGGCGGCTGTGCGCACTGACTCACACCGTGAAGCTCAGCCTGCCTGTGGACTCTGCCCCTGGTATAGATATTCTCTCCCAGGCTGCTGTGGCCAACAGTGTGACGTTTGATGTTTTAGTTGACATAAACACCTATCCACCCAGAGGTGGCGCTGAGGCTGGAGCACCCTCCGTAGCTTTGGCCCAACAAGTCGCCGCCGCGCCAGGGCTGCGCTTCGAAGGGTTCACGACGGTTGGCGGCCCCATCAGCGAAGGGTCGCCGGAGGAGATGATTGTCAGGGACAAGGCCAACGTCCAGAAGATGCTGGACACGCGGGAGATGGCGGAACGTGCGGGGCTGGACGTGATGGTGGTGAGCGCAGGCAACCACACCCACGACGCCCACGTAATTGCCTCCATGGCCGGTGTGACCGAGGTGCGCTCCGGCGCATACCCACTCATAGACCACCGCCACTGGCCCCATTGTCCCGACCTCATACCAGGCGCCAGAGTGCTCAGCACGGTGACCAGCAGGCCTGAACCAGGCAGGACAATCATGGACGCTGGCCAGAAGGCGATAAGCCGTGACATGGGAATGCCCAAGGTGGACGGACGCACTGATGCCACGGTAGCGGGCCTGAACGCGGAACACGGCATCCTGGACCTGGAAGGGGACGCCATCAAGGACTTCCAGGTGGGGGGCCGCGTATGGCTGATGATAGCTGATCTGAACACAAGCACGGCGTTGCACGACTACATCTTCGCGGCGCGGGACGGGGTGCTGGAGGCAGTCTGGGAGGTATCAGCACGAGGGTTGTACGACTAGTAATTTGTGGACCGGCCGGTTTGGCCGAACGAGAGAAAAGCGAGCAAGTTTCATGCCAAAACCCTATAGACCAGCCATAGGAAAGCCAATCGAGGAACTGGAGACGCCGTGTCTCATCCTTGACTTGGACGCCCTTGAGCACAACATAGGGTTCATAGCCCGGCTCTATCAGGATGCCGGTTGCAAGCTCCGGCCCCATGTGAAGAACCACAAGTCTCCACAGATTGCCCACATGCAACTCCGGGCAGGCGGCACCGTGGGCGGCGTATGCGCGGCCAAAGTCTCCGAGGCCGAGGTCATGGTGCAGGCGGGCATCCCCAACGTGCTCATCGCCAATCAGGTGGTGGGACGTGACAAGCTGGCGCGGCTAGCCTCTCTGGCGCTCCGCGCCGAGATGTTGGTGGGTTGCGACGACTCGCAGAACGCCAGCGACTTGTCAGCAGCAGCCGTAGCAGCGGGCGCAGAGATAGGCGTGCTCATAGAGGTCAATACGTCTATGGGACGTGCAGGCACCCGCATTGCAGGCGACGCCGTTACGCTTGCGCAGCGCATCAACAACCTGCCGGGGCTCCGCTTCCAGGGAATCATGAGCCACCAAAAAATCGACGGTGCGCCGGACAGGGAGACTCGCTTCACCAAGGGCAGGGCGGACATGCAGGTGGTGCTAGACGTGAAAGCAGCCATAGAGCGCGCTGGCCTGCCGGTGGAGACGGTGTCCACCGGTGAGACGTGGAGCTATGACGTTGGGCCAACGGTGCAGGGCGTGACGGAGGTCCAGGCTGGCTCCTACGTGCTGCTGGACACCAGCTACGCGTATATGACCGACTTCCGCATTGCCGCCAAGGTCCTAGGCACCGTGACCAGCATTCCACGGCCGGGCTTTGCCACGGGCGACGTGTCCATAGAGGCAATGGCGTCGCCCAAGGGCCTGCCATCCGTGGAAACGCCCACCGGTGTGCGCGTCACACGCCTGACCTATGAGCAGACGTTCCTGGAGTTTGACGAAGGGATCACTGTAAAAGCCGGTGACCGCTACACGCTGCTCCCCGCACAGGAAGACATGATGGTGAATCGCTGGGACCAGTACATTGTGGTGCGGAACGGCAAGGTTGAAGACGTGTGGGAAATCACCGCCCGCGGCATGGTCCATTAATGACGCAAGGGCCAGCTCAAGTCCAGCAAGTGCGTCCCTTCCGGATGCTCGTAGCCTACGCATCCGGGGCTTACGGGTTCTCCTTTGCCACTACCATGGCATTCCTCGTCCCTCTACGGGCCTTGGAACTGGACGCCTCTCCAGCCTTCATTGGCATTATGCTGGGAGCCTCTGGGTTACTGCCAATCTTCACCAGTGTCTCCGCC
>JAQBVZ010000206.1 GCA_027625205.1 Chloroflexota bacterium | reverse complement strand
AAACCGGCCCAAGAACCTCATAGACATCAACATATTTGACGGCTCTGAGGCCACCATGCGGAAATTGATGGAGTACATCATCCTTGACCCTTCAATGATTACTCAGGACCTGATGGACATGCGGGTGGGGGCGGGCAAGCGCCAATGGGAGTCCTATCAGGCGTGGTTCTGGGCGTTCCGTGGCCGCACCCAGGCGGGCGACCCACCTGGCCCCAAGGTAACGCAGTGGCTGACCACCAAGGACAGGCTGGATACGTTGCTGGACATTCCCGGCATCTATCTCTACGGCCGCAAGGACGTGCTGCTTCCCTTGGAATATGGGTTCGCTCAAGAGGACGTGCTGCCCACGGTCCAGTTCTTCTACCCGGAGAACACGGGCCACCAGGGCCAGACTGACCAGCCGGAGATGTTTGGTCAGGCGTTCCTGGAGTTCTTCCGTGATGGCAAGGTCAGCCGCAAAACGGCGGACTGGGCTGGCGTGTCAGACCGACGACCTGAGCTGCCGCACCTAGTTGAGCAGGGTTAAAGGGACAAGCCGCACTATCGGTAGTAGACCTGATTGTCCGCCGGAAGCTGCGCTGGACAACTCCCATTGCCTTGAGCCACCGCCATCTCCATGTCAGAGCGTAGCTGGAGATAGGCATAGGATATGGGGTGCGAGTAATGCTCATAGCAGTGCTCAGTGGTCACCGTCTTGGGGTCCGCAAAGGATGACTGGCCCAGCCTCGTGCGCACGGTCCAATTCTCACGGTTCACCTGCACAACATTGTCTGCTCCCAATACCACGGCGATACCCCAACCAGCACCCGGAGTCGCAGAGCCGCCGCTCGTGTGCGGTTGCAGGAACCATCCGCCAGAGATGGTACCCAGCAGGTCCGGTGAGCCGGGGCACTCAGTTGTGCCCACCTGGCCTCCAAACAAATCGAAATATTCCTGACCCATCGCCTCACTGTAGTAGCTGTAGGGACAGTCCGCGTGCCGTAACTTCTGCAAATCTCCCACTTGTTCATAGCGCAGTTGGTTGGCGAACCGGGGGGTCTTCGTCTGGTTGCTGAACACCCAGTCCCATGTGTGGGCCCGGATGGTCCCGGTGGTGTGGCCCAGCAACTCCCCGGCTATGACAGGCAAGCTGACGAGTATCTCCGCATCACGAGTGGTCGTGCTGGGCTCTATAGGCGCAACAGCAGCCAGGGCTGGCGAAAGCACCTCCAGGTGGTCGAATTCATACTCAACCTCGCACGTTAGCTCAAAGCGCAGGTTGTACTGAGGCACGTCCACCCACTGGTTGGCCTCATTCAACATGGGCTGAAGGAAGTAGGTAATCCCCTTCAGCGTGGAGTCAGCGGGTGCATAGACGGGAGCGTCATAGACCTGTCCAGAGCCGTCTCTCCCAATGGTGAGGTACGACCGATTCTTGAGCCAGTTGCCGCTTGCCACAATCATGGGCGCGATGTACTCAATCATGGTCAGATCAGTGACGTGAGCCGTCAGCACGGGAGCAGGGTCGCTCACACAGCTGGTCGATTCGCTCTGACTTATCGGAGTCGGGGTGGCCGTTGAGCTAGACGTTTGGGTCGGAGTTGGCGGAACGGGGACAGCGGGAGGCGTAACAGTAGGCGTGGGCGTGGCTATGGGTGGTACAGGGGTAGACGTTGGTGTTGAGGTGGATGCTGCGGCAATGGTGGCCGTCGGCGTGGGGGCCAACGTTTCAGCAGCTGTGGTGCATGCCGCAATGACAAGCGCAGCAGCAATCAGCACAGCTACATAGGCAAAGCGTTGCGAGAGGCTGTCATTGCTGAATCTCTGGGCAAGCCCTGAACGGGTAAACGTGTGCATTGCGGGAGTGCTCCTTTATCATTCTATGGGTTTTCACTCCCTCCCCTGACATCAATACTATCATGGCGTAGCCACCTCTCTGGAGCGGCACGAAGACGCTCATACCTCCTATTTTGTGCGACCTTTCACAAACCCTTCACACCCACGGGCTTGCTGTTCACACGCTCTCTACCCATTGCCGTTAGAATCAACAACGTCCAGCCGTCTCATTACGGACGCACTGACACATTTCAACTCCCTTCTGGAGGTTTCCATGGATATCAAGCGACTTATCAGGCTGGCAGCGGTAATAGCCCTGCCCCTAATTGGGCTAGCGTTAGCGGTGTTTAGTTCACCAACACCAACGCCGACGCCTACAAGCACGCCGTTGCCAGTGGCTGACGCTGACGAACATCAATTGTTCATTACCAATGGGTGCGCCGCATGCCACGGCCAAAACGGAGATGGCTCACCCATTGCTCCGGCGCTGGCAGGGCATTCGGAGGCTACGGTGGAACGCCAGGTCAGGACCCCACGGTTACAGATGCCCTCGTTTACTGTTGACCAGATCAGTGACGAAGAACTGGAACTCATAGCCGACTACATTGCATCGCTTGAAGGTGAAGGTAACGAGCATCATGAGGGGATGGAGCTAACGGCTGCCTTGGAGATGCACCACTGGATGGCCCTTGATGCAATAGAGGTTGGTGAGCCCGATGAAGCCATCCATCACGTTCAACACATCATTGACCTGCTAGAGGCTGGAGACCACCATGACCGCATGGAAGCCGTCTTGGAGGCCCTTCAAGCCGGTGACGTCCATGACCCTGAGCACGAGATAGAAGAGATGCTGGCGGGCACCGCATCACCTGACCTCAGCCTCCGGGACCTCCACCTACAGCAGGCCATGGCGGCCATTGCTACGGATGAAGTGCCGGACGCACTCCACCACGTGCTCCACGCTCAAAACGAGGCCGATCCCTCAGCTGCGGATGCACTCGGGGAGATCGTAGACCTGCTGAACGCAGGCGAACTCCACGACGCTGAACACGAGATAGGAGAGCTTCTGAGTGGAGAGGTCCACGCCGACTAGGAAAGGGC
>JAQBVZ010000205.1 GCA_027625205.1 Chloroflexota bacterium | reverse complement strand
GACCGTAGGCTAGCTCCTCCACATCTGCGCCAAGCCGCGACAGCTCAATAGCCGTGGTATGCAGCCTATCCGACTCCTTGACCCGCAGCTCCTCCGCGTCCGTGATAACTGTGGTGCCTCTCGCGAAGCAGGCCGCCAGCGCAATGACCGGCACCTCGTCCGCCAACAGCGGAATCATCGCCCCGCCAATCTCGGTGGCTTCCAAGGAACTGGACCTCGCAACCAAATCCGCCACCGGCTCGCCGCCCTGGGTGCGTTCGTTCTCTACCGACACGTCCGCTCCCATGGCCTTCAGCACGTCCAGTATCCCCGTGCGGCTGGGGTTCACACCGACGCCCTCCACGCGCACCTCTGCATCAGGGTGGCATACACCCGCCACCAGCCAGAAGGCGGCGGCGCTGATGTCAGCAGGGACCGTCACGTCCACGGCACGCAGGCTGCCAGGCCGGAGTCGCAGGGCTGATCCCTCCTCCACAACCGGCACGCCCATAGCTGAAAACATACGCTCCGTGTGGTCACGGGAGCGCGCGGGCTGCTCCAGCACCGTCTCGCCGTCGGCATAAAGGCCAGCAAGCAACAGTGAGCTCTTCACCTGGGCGCTGGCAACGGGCATTTGGTAGCGCATGCCCTTCAAGGAGCCGCCATTGATAGTCAACGGAGCAAGGGTGTCGTCATTACGACCCCAAATCTGCGCGCCCATGCGTCGCAAGGGGTCTATCACCCTGCCCATGGGGCGACTGCGCAATGAGCTATCGCCAGTGACGACGGAGACAAAGCCCTGGGCCGCCAGCACGCCGGCCATGAGACGCATGGTGGTGCCGCTGTTGCCCGCGTTTAAGACGTTGGAGGGTTCTTTGAGGTTGCCGCCGGTAATGATGAACGACGAGCCGCTACGCCGTATGCCGACGCCCAGCGCACGGAGGCATCTGATGGTGGAGAGCACGTCCAGGCCGGGGCCAAGGTTCTCCACCCGTGCGCTGCCCTGAGCAATGCCGTTGAAGATAAGCGCACGGTGGGAGATGGACTTGTCGCCGGGGGGCGTCACGGCGCCGGATAGAGAGCGCGGTCTGCTGACGACCTCTTGCATCGGCGGCGCCTTTGGGGCTGGTCAGCCCAGGAGGAGTGTGGTGGCCCAGTTTACCACGGGGAATATGACCCTCCCAATGATGCCGAGGTCCAAAAAAATGTCGAGCATGACCACCGCAACCAGCAGCATTGGCCCGTAGACCTGCAAGCGCAGGACGTAGGGCAACCATTGTCGTGGTGCAACGCCCATGAGAATCTGCGACCCATCCAAGGGGCTGAAGGGCAGCAGGTTGAAGACGGCAAGGATCACGTTGATGAACACCCCATAGGTCAAGATTGCGGATACCCACACGGCCAGGTCAGGGTCCGTCAACGTGGGGAAGCTGAATGGAATATCTATCAACCCCGTTTGAAAAGGCAGTGCCAATAAGATAGCCAGCAGCACGTTGAAGCCCGGCCCCGCCACCGCCACCATGGCCATTCCAGGCCGTCCGTTACGGAAGTTGCGTGGGTTCACTTGCACCGGCTTGCCCCAACCGAAACCAGCGAGCAACAACATGACCGTGCCTGTGGGGTCTAGGTGGGCCCTCGGGTTGAGCGTGAGGCGACCCATGCGTTGGGCGGTGGTGTCGCCTAAACGATAGGCGACAAAGGCGTGGCCAAACTCATGGATGCTCAACGCCGCCAGAAAGGCGACACCCAGCAGCAGGAGCTGGACCACAAAGGCCGCAGGGTCATCGATCAGCAGGTCAAATGAATTGATGAGCATATGTAGTTAGAGTCGGCCCACGACGAAACGGCTACTCGTAGTCGTCGTCCTCGTCGGGCTCGGGCTCTTCTCGGCGTGATGGAGCGCTCTCAGCCGCGGTGGATGGGAGCGTCGCCGTTGAGCGGTTCCCCTTTTTACTCTTCGGCGCGGGCAGGTCCAAGAACATAGCAATCGCGTCCTTCAGCGCCTTGTCAGCCTGGCCTCCCACCTCAATGGCTATGGCGTCCACACCAGCGTCGCGTAGTTGGACAAGCTCCTCTTTGCTCGGTAGCGCCACCAACTGGGCAATCACGCGCTTGGACGTTGAGCGCCTGACGCGGGCTACCTCCATGAGGTGCCCCACCGTCAGCGGCCCGGTCCCGGACACCGCAAAGATGAACGCGTCTGCCGGTAGGTCTTCCAAGGCGCGCAGGTAAGTGTCATCCATGCCCTGCGTCAGCACCATGACGTTGGTGTCGTCCTCACCGCCAAGGGATGAGAGTGGCGTGTCTGTGGAGGCGATGACACGGAAGTCGCTGCCATCGGCGTCGGCTGTCGCTCCATCCTGCCAGACTCCCCACGGAGCGTCCTTCAATGCTGTGGCGGCAGTCTTCACGTCGGCTGCTTTGGCTGCGCCGCTCACGGTGAGCAGCGCGCCGTTCAGCCCCGCTGAAGCAATGCGCTGCACCTCTGCTTTGTCACCCAACTTGGCGATGCCGATAAGCAGCACGGAGGCCACCTTTTCACGTTTGGCCTGTCCGCCAAAGCCCATGGGGGCCAGGCTGCCGCGAGATGCACGGTCGAACTTATCAGTAAGCTTGCTCATAAACGTCCTATTTGAGAGGTGGAAGGGGCCGCCGCTACCGGCAAGGCCAGATTGTAGCCATTCTATCAGCCACCCACTGCACCAACCAGCCCCGGCTATACTGTGGCCGTGAAAATCGTCATCGCACCTCAGGGGTTCAAGGGGACGCTCTCAGGCCCGGAGGCCGTCGCCGCCATGAGCGCAGGCGTCCTTCGCGTGTTACCCGACGCTGAAATCGTTGGTTGTCCTGTCGCCGACGGCGGTCACGGCACGCTGGAAACGCTGCTGGCGGCCACGGGCGAACAAGCCTTCCACGCCAACGTCACCGGCCCGCGAGGGCGA
>JAQBVZ010000204.1 GCA_027625205.1 Chloroflexota bacterium | reverse complement strand
GGAATCGGTGAGGTAGGGGATCCAGTTGGGTTGGTATCCCTGCAACCCCAGCCCCCCAAGCCCCAAGATGAGCACCAGCAACCAGAACACAGGACGGCGGACAACCTCCTGCCGGGTGAGGCTCCGTCCGTGCATTCGCATGTCGCTGGGGCTCAGAGTCCCCACTGGTCTTTCCGTCATACTTATCGGCTCCGTGGCCCCGTCCGGCAATAGGCCAAGGTCTTCCGGTTGCCGTCGCATCAGCGCCGCCAGGGGCGCCAGAATCACCAGACCCGCAACGCCCAGAATAAACCAGGTGTCCCGCCAGCCCACGGCCTCCAGGATGGGATTGAGGAATAGAGGGAAGAATGCCCCCGCGCCGGTCCCCATGGTGGCCAGGCCAAGCGCTCTTCCCCGCTTGCGGACAAACCACTTGGGCACCACGGTCTGCGCCAGGAAGAAGCCGGACCCCAGCATGGAGACGCTGCCCACCACCCCAAACAGCATGTAGAACTGCCACGGCTCCTGTACGTACCGCAGGCCCATGAGGGACACACCCAGACTCACGGCCCCTATCATGGTGAGGACCAGCGGCCCCTTTGGCCTGTCCATGTAAGGCCATATAAAGGGAGCGAGCATGCCACTTAAGAGGGCGCGCAGCGTCAGCGCACCAAATATGGTGGAGCGTGACCAGCCAAGCTCACTCTCCATGGGGCTGATTAAAGCACTTAACGCCCAGGACGCCGTGCCGACGGCAAAAGCGCCGCTTACAACGGCAATGGCCACAATCAGCCAGCCATAGAAGAAGGGCAGGCGGCGCACAGACGGTTTTGGTGGAGGAGCCCCGGCAGGGTTGGACTTCATAGCGTCTATGGAGCATAGCAGTTTGGAAGCCCCTTGGCTTTCCGCTCAAGAGCCTTACTGGTGTAGGATTGCCTCATGACATCAGAATTGCTGAGTCTTATAGGAAACACGCCGCTGGTTGAGCTGGCTCGTTTTTCACCCAAGCCAGGTATCCGCATCTTTGCCAAGCTGGAGGGCCAGAACCCCAGCGGCAGCGTGAAAGACCGCATTGTGCTGGCCATGGTGGAGCAGGCAGAGCGGAACGGCGTGCTCAAGCCCGGTGACACCATAGTGGAGGCCAGCAGCGGTAACACGGGCATTGCCCTGGCCATGGTGGGCAAACAGAAAGGCTACAACGTGAAGGTGGTCATCCCCCGGCAGGTGGCCCCCAGCATCAAGGACATTCTGGACCTCTATGAGGCTGAGGTGGTCTGGTGCGAGCCCGTTGCGGGCATGAAGGGCGCAATTGACATAGCCCGGGAGGAAGCAAATGCAGATGGGCATTACCTGCTTGGTCAGTTCTCCGACGCCACCAACGTCCAGACGCACTATCACGGCACGGGGCGTGAGATAGTTGAAGCGCTGCCGGACGTTGACGTATTTGTGGCCGGCATCGGTACGGGCGGCACCGTCATGGGTGTGGGCAAGCGACTGAGAGAGACCAACCCTGACGTCCGCATCATAGGCGTGGAGCCCCGGCTGGGAGAGCAGGTGCAAGGACTGCGCAGCCTCTCTGAAGGGTTCATCCCGCCGCTGTTGGAACTGGACCAGCTTGACGGGAGATTCCTTGTCGATAGTGCCGCGGCCATGGAGACCGCTCATAACGTGATTAGGGCCGAGGGCGTAATGGCAGGCGCCTCAGCGGGCGCTACACTACACGCCGCATTGCGCGTAGCTGAACGGATGGACAAGGGGAACATCGTAGTGATGTTCTCAGACGGCGCCTGGAAGTACCTGCCTGCCCAGCCCTGGGCTGCGGCTGCTGAAGGCGATGAATCGTTGGATGAGACCCACTGGTGGTGAGGTTGCGATGAACGTTGGTTTTATAGGCCTCGGAAATATGGGCAAGCCCATGGCGCTGAACCTTGTCAAAGCGGGGTTCGACGTCGTGGTCCTGTCACGCAGTCAGGGACCGGTCGATGAGCTTGTGGCGGCAGGAGCCTGTCAGGTGAAATCGTTGACGGAGGTCGCGAGCTTCTGTGACGTGGTCTGCACCTGCCTCCCTGAAGTGAGCACCTCTGAGCACGTCTATCTTGGCAGTGATGGCCTGGTGGCCTCAGGCCGCCCCGGTCAGGTGTTGGTGGAGCACAGCACCATCAGCCCATCCTTGGCCCGGCGGGTAGGGGATGCCGCTGCCGTGCGTGGCGTTGGCTATCTTGACGCCCCCATCAGCGGCGGCGTTGGTGGCGCAACCGGCGGTACGCTCACCATCATGGCCAGCGGAGACACTGAATGGTTCAAAAAGGCAAAACCCGTGCTTGAAGGCATGGGCAAGAACATCCATCACGTTGGCGTTGTGGGGCAGGGCACCATGTTCAAATTAGTGAACCAGTTGCTGACATCAGTGCACACGCTGGCGGCCTGCGAGGCGCTGCTGCTCGGCAAACGCGCAGGCGTTGACCTCAACCAGTTGGTGGACGTGTTGGAGACCTCATGGGGGGCCAGCACGCTGCTGCTCCGCCATGCACCTCTCATCATAAGCGGCGACTACGGCTCTCAAGCGCCCACTCGTCTGCTGGTCAAGGACATGGGACTCATCCAGGAGGTCGCCGACGAGCTTGGTTTGCCGCTGCCCCTGGGCGAACGTACTCGCGCCCTGCTGGACGAAGCCGTTCGGCGCGGCCTTGGTGATGTGGACGTGGCGTCGCTGATTACGGTTTTGGAGGGACAGGCGGGCGGCTAGCTCATTGTGCAGGCATCGTAATGGAGGAAGGCATGGCTTCAATCGCAGAGGTTGGTGACAACATCTTCCGGGTCAACCTTGAGCGTCCGGGCGCTCGTATCACCTATAGCTTCTTTGTCATACGGGATGAGGCTTGCGCCCTAGTGGAGACCAGCTTCCACCGCGAGTTCGCCCAGACGCTGGAGGCGGTAAAGAAGC
>JAQBVZ010000203.1 GCA_027625205.1 Chloroflexota bacterium | reverse complement strand
CAGGTCCTTGGCCTGCTGGACGTTGGGTTGGTCAAAGGCATGTACATCCAGGATGTGGCCGGCGACCGCGGTGGCGAACTCCCAACGGAAGAACTCAGCGCCAAGGCCGTAACAGTCACGCATTCCCAGGCATACAGTGGGGTGTCCAGCGCGGTCAATGGCTTGGATATGGGCGTCGGTGGCGTCGTTGTCGTCACGGTCAAGCCGGAGATAGACAAAGAGACGGTCATTGGAATAGTGGCTAGTGTTAGCAAGCGGCTCAGCCGCTATGGGGATGATGCCCTTGCCTTCCTTGCCCAGGCTCTCCGCTATGAGCTGCTCAGCCCAAAGGCCGTAGCTGGCGAGAGCAGGGGAGGTCACGAGCGTGAGCTTGTCGATTCCCGCTTGTGCAAGGGTGCCGAGGGTGGCCCCAAGCCATGCGCCGGGGTTCTGGGCCGCTGGTACTGACGAGGCGCATTCAACACTCACACGGTCAGCTTCAGCCAACAGACGTTCAACGTCCATTCCGGCCAGGGCTGCTGGCACAAGGCCGAACAGCGATAGAACTGAGAACCGTCCACCGATATCCGCCGGATTGAGAAACACGCGGCGGAACCCTTCATCCTTGGCCAAGCGCTCCATGGACGTGCCGGAGTCAGTGATGGTAATGAAGTGGGCCCCTGTGGCGGCGCTCCCCACGGCCTGTGCAACCTTATCTTTGAAGTAGCGGTAGAAGGAGTGGACCTCAATGGTGCCGCCGGACTTGGAGGAGGCAATGAAGAGTGTGTGTGCGGGGTCAATGGCTGCGGATACGCCCTCTACCCAACCAGGCTCAGTGGAGTCCAGCACCACAAGCTCAGGGTAGCCTGGAGCGCTTCCCAGGCTCTGTCGCAGCACTTCCGTACCCAGGCTGCTGCCACCCATGCCCATGAGCACGATATGCTTATAACCCTCTTCACGCACTTCACGAGCAAACGACTGGAGGTCCTTGAGCATGGGCCGCATAACGTCGGTCAAGGTGAGCCAGCCCAGGCGGTCGGTTATCTCATGAGGGTCTGGCCTCCACACGGTGTGGTCCTTGTCCCATATGCGTTGCACAATGCGGTCGTCTTGCAGACGCTGAAGGGCCGCTTCACATGTGGCGGTGTGCTCCAGCAGGGAGCCGTCGTTCCGGCGGTACCCTGTCAGCTCCGCCATCTTTGCCCAGACGCTGTCCAGTACCGCTGCGTAGGACTGAGCGAACGAGTCGACACCATCAGCCAGCAGCTTGTTGGTGATGGCGTCCATTTTTATGCCAACCTTAGCCATAGCGTCTAGGTCAGCTTGGGAGGAGGCGGAGGTGCCTTCTATGGTGATGGCGGGTGTGCCGTGGTCCAAGACTGCGGTTACGGTGGCGGGCGGCATGGTGTTTACCGTGTCTGGGCCAATCAGCGTATCCACGTATAGCGTGTCAGGGTATGAGGGGTCCTTGGTGCTGGTGCTGGCCCAAAGGGGCCGCTGGAACCTAGCGCCCTTGGCCTGAAGCGCCTCAAACCGCTTGTCCCCAAAAGTATCGCGGAACAGACCATAAGCCAGGCGTGCGTTGGCGACAGCCGCTTTGCCCAGCAATGGCTTGAGGCTGCCGTCACCAGCGTCGATCTTCGTGTGCAGGAGCGCGTCGACGGCAGAGTCCACTCTGCTGACGAAGAACGAGGCGACAGAGACGACTTTGCTGGGGTCGCCTCCCCGGCCAACGAGCGTCTCAAGACCGGAGAGATATGCCTCCATCACCTGGGTGTACATATCCAAGGCAAAGATGAGAGTGACGTTGACGTTGATGCCTTCGGAGATGAGTCGCCGGACTGCCGGAATGCCCTCGGGCGTTGCTGGCACCTTAATCATCACATTTGGACGAGCCACCTCTCCAAAGAGGTGACGGCCATCCTTGATGGTGCCTTCAGTGTCATATGCCAGGCGTGGCGAAACTTCTATGGAGACGTACCCGTCAGCGCCGTTTGTTTCGTCATATATGGGACGCAACAAGTCTGCGGTCGCCTGAATATCCTCCACGGCCAGGGCTTCAAAGGCCTCTTTCGGTGACTTGCCTGCCTCGGCGAGGGCACGCAGCCCATCATCATAATCAGCACTGCCAGAGACAGCCTTTTCAAAGATGGTTGGGTTGGAGGTGACGCCGGTGATGCCATTGCGTATCAGTGCCGCCATCTCCCCTGAGGTAAGGAGCTTGCGGCTGATGTTGTCATACCAAACGGACTGGCCCAACTTCCGCAGTTGCTGTAGCGCGTTTGCCATTATTTGAGTTCCTTACTACCGTCGTGGACTGAGCCCAGGTTGGACTTCTCCATGGCCAATACTTTGTTGAGACGTCGTACGTGGCGTTCCTCACCGGAAAAAGTGGCGCCCACGAACGCGGCGGTCAATTCCCTGGCGAGTTCCACGCCAATGATGCGAGCACCCAAGCAGAGAACATTCATGTCGTCGTCCTCCACGCCCTGGTGCGCTGAGTAGGTGTCATGACATATCGCCGCTCGGACACCTACCACTTTGTTGGCTGCTACGCAGGCGCCCACACCGCTGCCACAGACCATGATGCCACGTTTCACCGAGCCGGAGGCGACGGCTTTTGCCAAGGTCTTGGTGAAGTCAGGGTAGTCGTCCAAGGGGTCCAGCTCATAGGCTCCAACGTCTTGGATGTCATGGCCCAAGTCCCTGAGCCACGCGGCCACTTGGCCCTTGAGCTCTATGCCGGTGTGGTCACACCCTAAGGCTATACGCATTGATGCAACTCCCAGAGGCTGTGGATGGCGGATACGCTAGCTGGCCCCCCATCATGTTGATGGGATGCCCTTGACGCTGAAGAAGGTGCGTGCGCGTGATAGTGAGCCCGCTGACCATGGTCAACGGCACTTGTAGAGATAGGTTGACCATAGCAAATTAAGCGACGAGGTGTAAA
>JAQBVZ010000202.1 GCA_027625205.1 Chloroflexota bacterium | reverse complement strand
AGCGCTAATGGCCAGCTTCACCAATCCGCCAGCGCCAAAGCCACGAGCCAGATTGATAAGCTCGTCGCTTTCACGTCGGGATATACCCGCCATCCCGGGCGCTGCTATGCCCTTTACCGAGCCGCCGGAGGCGACCACGCCGCTGAACACCTTAAATTCTGACGTCGCAACTATGTCGGTGAGCTCCGCAAGCTCCAGGCCAAAGCGCAGGTCTGGCTTGTCGCTGCCGTACCGCTCAACGGCGTCTGCGTAGTTGATGCGTGGGAATGGCGTGGTGATTTTCTTGTGAGGCGCAACGGCCCGCACGATGTCTGTGTAGAGCTTCTCCAACAGAGTGAGCACGTCCTCCACCTCAACAAAGGACATCTCCAGGTCAAGCTGGGTGAACTCAGGCTGGCGGTCCGCACGCAGGTCTTCATCCCTGAAGCACCGGGCAATCTGGAAGTACTTCTCAAAGCCTGCCACCATGAGGAGCTGCTTGAGTTGTTGCGGTGACTGGGGCAGGGCGTAGAACTCTCCGGGATGGACGCGGCTGGGCACAAGGTAGTCCCGTGCACCCTCAGGCGTGCTCTTGATGAGGATGGGCGTCTCAATTTCCACAAAGTCACGCTCATCCAGAAAGTCGCGGATGAACTTCACCACGCGGTGCCGCAGGCGGATGTTGCCGGACATGAAGGGACGCCGCAGGTCCAGGTAGCGGTACTGCATGCGTAGCATCTCATCCACGGGCGAGTCATGGGATACGTCAAAGGGCGGTGTTTTTGAGGCGTTGAGCACATTGAGAGCGGAGGCTGCCACCTCCACGCTGCCGGTCGCCAGGTTTGGGTTCTCCGTGCCAGTGGGGCGTTGGCGCACCGTGCCACTGACCTGAATGACCCACTCATTGCGGAGGTCTTCAGCAACCTTGTGGGCTTCAGGGGCGTCATCAGGGTTGAATACCACCTGGACCAAGCCACGGCTATCGCGCAGGTCTATGAAGATCACGCCGCCGTGGTCGCGTCGCCGGTGGACCCAGCCAGCGAGAGTGACGGTTTCTCCTGCGTTCTCTTTACGGAGGTCACCGCACGCAATGGTCTTGAGCATCTCTCTCCTGAAGAGGCCAGTGGCAGTCCGCCCGGGCCGTGATGAATAGTCAGTGTTGGGATTGTACGCGAAACGGCGGCTCTTCAGAAGGCGGAGAGTCGCCCATACAAGGCTCGCGTGAAGGTATTAGCCTTCGCCGTAGAGACCAGCCGGGGCTTCCTCACCGGCGTGCTGGACCTCATGGGCCTCTCGCTCATGCAGCGCCGTGTGGATGCGCTCAAGGGAGTTTGCAAGCGGCGAATCATCACTCTCTTCAATGCGCTGGGCAATGCCGTCCAGCCCTTCATTCAGCAGGTCCTTGACTTTACGGAGACCCATGATGAAGATGCCAATCCACGCAAGCCGCCACACTAAACGAATAAGACCCAACATATCCCTGCCTCCTCCGACGGGATGATTAAAGGGGGACCTCCCGAGGAATCTGGGAGGAGTAGTGGTGGACTAGCCCCGCCCTTCACATGCGCGCCATGAGACGAGAGCCTACGCCTATATGCTACCGCAGTTGCAATTGAAATCCAATGTGGGAAAGGCGCACCTGCCTCACTTGGCGTACCGCTGTTGGCGTTCCTCCGTGTAAATGGCCAGGGCCAGAGAGAGGAGCGTCTCCCTGGCGCGCTTGAGCAGCCACAACAGTCGTTCATTGGGCGTGCTCGTGGGTGATGGACTCTCGTTAGCGAGGTCCTTGCCCATGGCGTACAGCCCCCGCAGTGACCAGTTCAACGAGTTGGTGAAGGGCGGCAGCAGTCCTGCGTTGGGGCCTTGGTCCTGGTACCACAGCGTGGACAGCGATGCTTTGCCGTCGGGGATGCCCAAATCAAGGTACGTGGCCAGGACGTGGGCGGCGGCGTTGAACAATCCCGACAAGGAGTCTGACAACGACTCCGTATCCTCCGTAGTGGAGCCTTCCAGCGCCTCATACGCGGCCACGCGGGCAGCCGCGTACGCCTGCTTCAGCGTGTCGTAGGCTGTGGCGGCATCGCCAGCGTTGGTGGGCATGACCAGCACGTCCTGCGCGGCAATGGGGTTTAAGCCCAGTTCGTTCAGCGGGTTAAGGAACAGCCGGTGGCCCAGACACCATTGGAGGTAGGGGACGTCAGCTTCGCCAGGGGGCGACGGGTATGCACTGAGGTCGCTTCTCCGCGCCAACGCCTCTGGCCCAAGGGCCTCTTCCACCGACCGACGTTGGATGTCAAAAAACGCCTTGGCGTCGTCGTGGATGGGCAGCAGGAGTGCTGTTTTCAACTCCGTGTGGGCCTGCCGCAGGAATATTTCCCAGTGCTCTCCGTTGTAGAGCGTTTGCGCATACCAGACGAATCCCAGCGCACGGTTGCCCCGCGCCAGGTGGGATGCGGGGATGCGTGCCAGCGAGGCGTCCCAGTAGGCGATGGCCTCTGAGAACCGGCCAACGTGACTCATGGAGTTGCCCAGGTTGGTCAGTATCTGGCAGACGCGGTCGTCGGGCAGGAGACCGTCGTCGCTGGCCAGTGACTCTCGTAGGTGACGGAGCTCCTGCACAATCTCTTCTTGCTGCCAGCCAAAGTCCGGCATCTCTCCGCCCTCTTTCAGGGCGCGCTGGTTGGACCAGGCGTTGGAGAGGAAGTAGTGGAGCAAGGAGCGTTGGTCCTGTTCCAGCTCTCGCTCCAGTAGCTCCTCACCAAGAGCGACGGCACGGCGTAGGCCGTCCATGCGCTCCATGTCCAGCGACAAGTCGGTCAATTCGCCAAGGAAATTGAGGGCCTGGTCAGGATTGAAACTATCTAGATTCTTAACCGCTATCAGGGCGTTGATGTCTGGTGCGTGTTCTTGCATTAGATATCCATCTTCCTAAGATAAAACCAGATTCTTTGT
>JAQBVZ010000201.1 GCA_027625205.1 Chloroflexota bacterium | reverse complement strand
CACGCAGCATCCTCAGCCCTGGACTCTACAAGCTCAGGGTTCACGTAAATAATTAGACGAGCCGAATCAATCTGAGATCTATGTTTCGAAGGGGGGAGAGTCTCAAGGCAGGCTCCGAGATGGAGCCCCCTATGAGGGTGGCTGACTGTGCGGGGACGCATGCAGCTTGGGGACACGGCGAATCATAAGGTGGGAGGGAAAGGAGTGTCAAGAAGAAAGAGACCGCATGTCTGGGCGGTTTTTCGTCAATGTCATCCCGCTTCGGGTTTTAGCACCACGTTATCTATGAGGCGCGTACCGCCAATGCGCGCCGCCACCACCAGCGTAACGGGCTGGACGCCTAGCAAGTCAGCAGCCTGGATAAAGGAGCCAGAGTCCACCACCGCGACGTAGTCAATGGCCTCTATCAAGGGCTCCGCTTCCAGCATTTCCCTGCACCTCCGCTCCAACGTCTGCCGACTCAGCTCTCCAGACTCGTAGAGCGTTTGGACAGCAGACAGCGCGCCGAATATGACCGGTGCAGCGGCCCGCTGCTCAGCCGACAGGTAGGCGTTGCGACTGCTCATGGCAAGCCCATCAGGTTCACGCACCGTGGGGCACACTTCCACATGCACCGGGATATCGAGGTCTGCCACCAGCTGCTTGATGACGGCTGCCTGCTGGGCGTCCTTTTGGCCAAAGTAGGCCACATCTGGCGCAGACATGAGCAGCAGCTTCGTCACCACCGTAGCGACACCGCGAAAGTGGTCTGGCCGCGCTTCACCTTCCAGCGGCAGTGCAGGGCCACGTACCTCCACTGTGGTCGCAAAGCCTTGAGGGTAGACCTTGTCCGTGCTGGGGCAGAAGGCCACGTCCACACCGTTGTCCTCAAGCAATTTCAAGTCTGCCTCCAGGTCTCGTGGGTATCGCGTCAGGTCTTCCGTGGGTCCAAATTGGGTGGGATTTACAAAGATGGTGGCGACAACAGTCGCAGAATCAGCGCGAGCCCTGCGCACCAAGCTCAGGTGGCCCTCATGCAAAGCCCCCATGGTTGGCACAAGGCCAATGGGCCTAGGCGCGCGGTTGATGCGCTGCCGGAGTTCCTTAATAGAGGTAACAACATCCATTACTGTTCAGAAGACAGCGCATCAATAAGTTCGCGCAGCACGCCTGCGTCCATGGGGATGCCCTGCTCCACTGTCGGGAAAGCGCCGGACCTGACCTCCTCGGCATAAGAGGCGATGGCCTGGGTGATGGTCTCCTGGAGCTTGGCGTACGCCTTGCTGTGCTTCGGTTGCCTGCCGGAGAGGCCAAGAATGTCATGCAGCACTTGAATCTGGCCGTCACAATGGGGTCCTGCGCCAATGCCAATGGTTGGTATCGACAGTCGCTCCGTCACCAGCTTGCCCAGTTCAGACGGCACCGTCTCAATCACCACCGCAAAGGCTCCCGCCTCTTGAACGGCCAAGGCATCTTCAATCAGGTCGCGAGCCGACTCCACTTCTGTGCCCTGAACACGGAAGCCGCCAAAGGCGTGTTCTGACTGCGGCGTAAGCCCTATGTGTCCTATCACCGGTATACCCGCCTCAACAATGCGTTCAATGGTATCAGCGGTACGTAGGCCACCCTCCAGCTTCACCGCCTGTGCGCCACCTTCCTGGAGCATGCGTCCGGCGTTCCGCAACGCCTCCTCTTCACTCACCTGGTAGCTCATAAACGGAAGGTCCACCGCAACCAACGCGTTCTCAGTTCCGCGTACCACCGCCTTGGCATGGTGCAGCATATCTCCCATGGTCACGCGGACGGTGGAGTTGTAGCCCAGCATCACGTTGCCCAGACTGTCGCCCACCAGGATGAGCGGTATACCAGCGGCATCGGCCACTCTCGCCATGGCATAGTCGTACGCCGTGACAGATGCGATAGGCTCGCCCCGTTGCTTCATCTCTTGAAACTTTGTCACTCTGATACGCATGGCTACGCCTCCGTGGCCGAGAGGAGTTTCCGCGACTCCTCCGCCTTTGCTTCTGGCAGTCTTCCGCTGGCGACCGATAATTCCACGACCTGCTGACCAAGGCTTGTGTAGACGGGCAGGAGTTCAGGCGCCTGGCTTTTGAGTGCAGCCAGATGTCGTCTCACGGTCTCAACGTCACCTCGCACAAGAGGCCCCGTCAGCGCGGGACCAGCGCCTCGCTCCTTAACACTCATCAGGGTGGCCTCTGCCAGATGTTGCAATGCCTGCGCACCCAAACCAGCAGGGAGGCCAGCCTTTTCCCAGAGGGCCACGGCTGACTGAAGCAGCGCTGCCAGATGTCCGCAACTCATGATGGCAGCGGCGTGGTACAACGCGCGCGATTCGGCAGGCACGGCAAGAGGCGTACCTTTGATATCAGTGACCATGGTTTTCAGGGTTTGAAAGAGGCCGCCCTGGGCCTCCAATCCGACCACGACACTATCCAACCCTGTCAGAGGCTGCTCTGTGGGGCCAAAAGTTTGTATTGGATGAAAAGAGCCCACTTCTGCACCTTGAGCCGACGCGGGCCATAACGCCTCCAGCCCTAGGGCTCCACTGCAATGGGCAACCTGGTGTCCCTGCTGCCAGTACACGGATGCCGTTGCCCTTTCTATGTCGTCGTCAGGTGTCGTAATGAAAACAAGTTGCGCTGCGTCTGCCACCTTATGCCCGGTGGCAACTGCCTTGCACTCCGGTATGCGGTCCGCCAGCCGTTGGGCTGACTGAGCGCTCCGACTGGAGACGGCAATCACCTGGTAGCCAGCGTCCGCAAGAGCGACAGCCAGACTGGTGGCAGTGCGACCTGCGCCTATGAAGCCGACTGTAGGCTTACGTTCACTTGCCATGGTGCTCCTTCCACGAAGGGATGCCGCCGAGGCTTTCAGCGGACTTGATGGCATTGATGATGGCCTGCGACACCACGGCGGGGGCAACCGCGCACACCCGTGGG
>JAQBVZ010000200.1 GCA_027625205.1 Chloroflexota bacterium | reverse complement strand
CCAACCTGCGTATCTTCCCTGACGAAGAGGGGCGGTTTGACAGGTCTGCCCTGGAAATCAATGCTGAGATGCTGCTGGTCAGCCAGTTCACGCTCTACGCGGACACCCGCCGTGGACGCCGCCCCAGCTTCACAGATGCTGCTCCACCAGAAACAGCCAGCGCTACGTTTAATGATGTCCTGACCCGGTTTCGGTCAACCGGCCTCACGGTAGCAACCGGCGTTTTCCAAGAGCACATGGACGTTTCGCTGATTAACGACGGCCCGGTGACTATCTGGATTGACTCACTGGACCGGCAGCGCCCCCGCAAGCAGTAGCTCGTTTCCCTTACGTAACCTACGCACCTGAAGAACGACGTTGGAGCCGCTCATAGTAGGCCATGTAGGAGCGCACCACCGGCATGTAGGAACGGTCCGCCTTGGCAGGGTTGGCAAACATGTACGTCCTGACATCGTCCTCAATGGCCTCGGGCGTGGCGCCGGACTCCATCCCTGCCTTCACAATATCGCCGATGGCAATGGTCACGCGCTCCACGGCGTCAATGGCGAAGCCAGGGTTGGACGCCAGGAAGCCGGAGTGGACGGGGAGCAAATAGCGCGGGGCAAGGTCACGGGCGCGCCTGATGGAAGCAAGGCTGGCCTCTACGTCAAAGTAAGGCAGCGTCATGGGCGGGTCAGGCATGAAGCGTTCCGGTTTGTAATTGCCAAGGCCATGGCCACAGTACAGCGCCTGGTTCGTCTCGTCATAGACCCCTATGTGGTCCAGAGAGTGACCTGGCATGAAGACAATCCGGTGGGTCTTGCAGCCCAGCTCTAAGGTTGACCCATCCTCCACTGTAAGAAGCCTCTCTGCCGGCACAGGTGACAGGTCCCCAAATATGTCCTCCCATTCATCACCAAAGACAGCCGCGGTGCCCGCAATGAGGCGGGAGACGTCAAGCATGAACGGAGCCCCCTGTGAGTGGATGACTGCCTTGGCTTTAGGGAGCTCCTTCACCAACCAGCCGCATCCTCCGCCGTGGTCCACATGGATGTGGGACGGCACCACATACTCAATATCGTTAGGGTCGTAGCCCATTTTATGTAGTTCCTCAAGCGTCTCTTCCGCCACCACGGTAGGGCCTGGGTCCAGGAGCGCGGGCGTGGGCCCAGCCACAAACCAGACTGCATGAGGAAACGCGCCTTCAGTGAACAGGCCAGCCGTGTCACGGCCATAGGTGGTGCGCATTTCAAAGACTCCAGGAAAGACCTCTTCTACGTCCATGCAAGCTCCTTAGCAAAATTGGGGGCGGGGTTTGAGTAGGCGGATTGTAGCAGGGGGCGGATTAGTGGTGCTCAACCACGAGCACTCTTGGCCGACCTGCCAGGTCCAGCAGGATGCGTACTGTAGTGCCCGGAAAGGCCTCCAACGCAAGCGATTTGGCGAGGTCAATCTGTCGCGGGTCCATCTCCAGCACCACTGCGCCGCCCTTGTTCAGATAACGGGGCGCATCTGCTAAGAGTTTGCCTATGAGCACCAGTCCGTCCGCTCCGCCGTCAAAGGCTTCAAGCGGCTCATACAGGCGTAACTCCGGCTCCAGTGTTGGCACCTCTGAGGACATGACATAAGGGAGGTTTGCCAGGATGAGGTCAACTGGACCGGGGATTGGTGAGAGCAGGTCTCCGGTGATAAAGCGCACCCTGTCACTGACGCCGTGCTCTCTGGCGTTGAGCGCGGCTATTTCCAGCGCCCGTGCAGAGATGTCACTAGCGTAGACCGTTGCCTGGACGCAGTTAACCGCCACGCTAACGGCGATGGCCCCGCTGCCCGTGCCGATGTCAGCGACGCTGCCAGTCAATCTTTTATGCAGCAGGCGCAGGGCCTCTTCAACCACCAATTCAGTCTCTGGACGGGGAATGAGCACGCCAGGGGCAACATAAAATTGCAGGGCAAAGAATTCACGACGCCCCATGAGATAGGCGACAGGCTCATGCCGGAGCCGACGTTCAAGCAAATCAGCGGCGGCGTTCATCGCATTCTGGTCAGGGGTGTCTTGCAGCTTTGCGTAGAGGTGGGTGCGATCTGTGTCCAGTGCGGTCATCCAGAGGAGGTCTGCTTCCAGGCGAGCGTCACCAATGCCCGCGCGGGCAAGCCGCTCCGTGGTGTCACGGAGCAACATGCTGACGGTGGTCACTCCACTCCCTCTTGGAGCAAGCGCGCCTTTTCATCCTCAACAAGTGCCTGGATGATGTTGTCTATCTGGCCGTCCAGGATGCCCTCAAGGCCGTGGACGCTCATGCCAATACGGTGGTCCGTCAGTCGGTCCTGAGGAAAGTTGTAGGTCCGCACCTTCTCAGAGCGCTCTCCTGTACCCACCTGGGAGCGACGGTCAGCCGCCGTCTCCTCCTGCTGCTCTCGCATCTGGCGCTCTAGGAGACGAGACCGCAGCACAGCCATGGCCTTCTGCTTATTGCGGAGCTGGGACCGCTCATCCTGACACACCACCATGATGCCCGTGGGGTTGTGGACGATACGGACTGCGGTGGCTACTTTATTGACGTTCTGCCCGCCGGCGCCGCCTGCGTGGAAGATGTCAATGCGGATGTCATTGGGGCTTATTTCCATATCAACCTCCTCCGCCTCTGGAAGGACGGCCACAGTGGCAGTTGACGTATGAATGCGGCCCTGGCTCTCTGTCACTGGCACTCGCTGGACACGGTGCACACCACTCTCATGCTTCAGACGACCGTAGACAGAGGTGCCGCGCACTTCAAAGGTGGCTTCTTTCAGGCCGCCTATCTCCGAGTCACTGGTGTTGATAAGGTCCAATTTCCAGTTCATGCGCTGGGCATAACGCATGTACATCCGGTACAGGTCAGCGGCAAACAATGATGCCTCAGTGCCACCGGTGCCAGCCCGTATTTCAACTATGACGTTTTTGTCATCGTAGGGGTCACGGGGAAG
>JAQBVZ010000199.1 GCA_027625205.1 Chloroflexota bacterium | reverse complement strand
CAAGGAATACGGCGACTATCCCCGCAGCGACGACTGCAAGAGCGGCTGCAAGCCGCAGCTTCATCCCCGAAAGCCGCTGTCGCACGCTTCTGTGCTGCTCTGGAGGGACACTTCCAGAAGCAAGCGCTAGGTTGATAACTAGCTCAAAGAACGTTTGGAATCGACTGTCCGGGTCTCTTTCAAGGCAACGGTCCGCGATACGGCCCATCTCCGGCCAGACATCTTTTCTAATCTGATGGACAGACGTGGCAGGACGCCGTCGGTGTTGAGCGGCAATCTCTTCTGGAGACCCGCTGAATGGCGGTATCCCAGTTAGCATTTGGAACAGAAGGGCGCCAAATGTGTAAATAGCGCTGCGCTGATCGAACTGTCGTGCTTCTGTTTGTTCAGGCGAGGTATAGCTGGGGAGTTTGGGAGATGGGATCCTGTCGGTTATGTCTGAGTCATTGGTTAAGTGCGCAGAGGCGTATGCTATGACTTTTGGCGTGCCGTCATCCGGCAAAAGGACGTTAGCTGGGGCCACATCTGCAATGAGGAAGCCTGCCTGATTGGCGGCTTGCAGGCCCCTGGCCGCTGCTAGCGCAATGCTGGAGACAAGCTCTTGGTCCAGGGGGGTTGAATCAGTCAGTAAGCTCGCCAAAGTGCGGTCGGAGTATTCCATGGCAACCCAAGGCAGGCCCTGGTACTCACCAACGGCGTAGATATTAGCCAGGTTGGGATGGTCTACCGATCGCCAAAGAGAGGCCTCGCGCAGAAATCTGTCCTTGGACTGGCCGGGCAGCAACACCTTGATGGCCACATGTACCCCAGCCAAGCTGTCTATCGCGTGCCAAACCGCTACATCTTCGCTTTGAGTGATTTGCTCGCGAAGTTCAAGGTGGTCTATGCGCTGGGGCTCTCCCATGGGTTGCTTCAGTAAATCCTGCAACCACCATAGCGCCAGAGCCGGGAAAGGTCGTCACTCGAGAGGGGGATTTTACGGCGTTGTTTGACTGAGTTATCAATACCGCGCAGTACCGCAGTCGCCCTGAGACCTGATGACTGGTTAAGCCGCCTGGCTCACTGGAGCCAAGGGCCTAATTATTCGCCGGCCTATTGCCACCACTACCGGTCCTTTAGTGATAGGGCGACGATTTGTGGTCACGATTACGAAAGACTGTTGAGTGAACATGGGACTTTGCTCCTTGGTGAGAACGTATCGCAGAGAGTAAAGCACAAATGTTCTATGCACAATAGGGAAATGTCGCAGACTCTACCGCTGAATGTTTGACGGGCACAGCTGCTATACATAGCATGCCGGATATCCCAAAGGAGCGTGGCATGGCAGAACCGCTGATCGACCTTAGAGGTTTCATATTGGCGCAGGTGGAGAGCGGGACACGCTCTGTGAAGTTGGCCATGGATGGTCTTACCGGTGAGCAGCTCTATTACATGCCCACCGCTGACACTAATTCCATAGCCTGGTTAGCATGGCATCTGAGTCGCTACCGTGACGCCATAACGTCCGCCATCTGTGATGAATCGCAGGTGTGGGTCACTGAAGGCTGGGCGCCGCGCTTTGGCATGGAGCCAGACCGGGACGGCATTGGCGATACGCCTGAGCAAGTTGCCGCTTTCCGGCCAGACCCAGGCACGCTCTCTGGCTACATAGACGCCGTTCATACTGCGGGTATGAAGCGAATAGGACGACTGACTGATGAGCAGCTCAACAGAGTGGGTGTCTACGTGTTCCCAAACGAGCGGCCCGCATGGCGGGCGTTGGCAAGCATGATTGGGGACTCAGGCCAGCATAACGGCCAGATTAACTACGTACGTGGCATGGTGTCCGGCTTTGGCTGGAGGAACGCCTAGACGCCGCCTGCACACTGACTCTCCTTCTGCACGTACGCTTAGAAATTATAGAACGCGCGGGCGTTGCCAGCCAGGATGGCGGCTTTGGCCTCGTCCGTGAGATCGTCTCGCTCGGTGATTTCCTCTATCTCATGTCTGATCTGGTCCTTGCCAATCTCATGAGGGAAGTCACTGGCAAAAAGGAAGTGCTGCGCCCCTGCGCGTTGCACCTGGTAGCCCAGCCCTTTTTCGCTGCCTTCACACCCCACCCAGACGTTGCCGTTGGACAAGTAGTCAGCAGGGTCCTCATCCGGCGTTGGGCCTTTGTAACGGCCCAGGTAATCGGCGTCAGCAAAGTATGCGTGGGAGCGTTCCATGCGGTCCATCCAGAACGTCACCCAACCAGAGCCGCCCTCCATGAAGCCCACTTTGAGCTTGGGGAATTGCCGAAAAACACCGTGGTAGACCATGCCTGAGAGGGCAATGATCAGCCCAAAGGAGTGGCCCAGGCCGTGGATGGGCACAAAATGGCCCAGGCTATCTATGCCCAAACTGTGATGTGCTCCCCCATGGACTGCAATAACGCAGCCAAGCTTTTCAGCCTCCGCGTATAGCGGCCAATAGGTGGGGTGACCAAGGTCCAGCGGGTAGCCACGAGAGTTGATCATGGCGCCCATCATGCCGAGCTCGGTGACGGCGCGTCGTAATTCAATGACTGCTTCACTGACGTCTTGTAGGGGTACCAGCGCCATGCCTTTGAATTTGGGGCTACGCTTCAGGTAACGGTCATGCAGCCAGCTATTGTAGGCGTGGGCCACCATGCTGGCCCAGTCCGGGTGTTGGATATTGGCAAATTGGAGCCCCCGTGTGGGATAAAGGACTGCTGCCTCCATACCGGAGGAGCCCAGGAAGTCCACCCATTCATCCGGGCCGACGGGCTTGCCGCCGCCAAAGGCATCCGGCGCTCTGTGGAGATGGCCGTCAGTGTGTAGGAAGTCCAGACCGGGATAGAGGTCTCCGGTACGCCGTACAGTCATGCTCCGGTGCTGGATAAAGTCCAACAGAGAGTCATCTTCCATAACGTGGCCATCAGCATCGATAACGGGGAAGTCCAT
>JAQBVZ010000198.1 GCA_027625205.1 Chloroflexota bacterium | reverse complement strand
CTCTATCCGTGAGGCCACTCCCACTGTCAGTTTGCGTTTACAGACGGGGCACCGGCCGTTCTGTGCTGCTGTAACTTCTGGATGCTGGCGCACCCCGCACTTCCGGTGACCGTCATAGTGGTACTTGCCCTCCTCCGGATAAAACTCCAGCGTGTACGCCACGCGGCCTTTCTCCACGGCTTGCTGAAAGCCCTCATAGCTAAGCTCCGTATCAAAAACGGTGGCCTCTCTTCCCAAACGCGGCGCTGAGTGCGCGTCTGAAGAGGAAACAATGGTCATCCCTTTCAACTCAGGGATGAGCCAGTTCATGCCAGGGTCACTGGAAAGACCGGTCTCAATTGCGTGAATGTTGGGCAGCATGTCGCCAAAGCACTCTGCAAGGGAATCGAACCCGCCCTTGGAGCCATACACTCCGAACCATGGCGTCCAAACGTGGGCAGGTATGACCACGCAGCGCGGGTCAGCCTCCAACGCGGTTTGCACCAAGTCATGCGCCGATATGCCTAGCGTCGGCCTACCGTCAGACTCCAGATTGCCCCATGGTGACAGCCTCTCTCGCAACCGGTCCACTGCCTCAAAATCAGGCGCGTAGAGCAATAGATGAAGCCGTCGCGTTCGGTCATTCTGCTGGTAAACGCAACTCAGTTCCGTGCCGAGGATAAAGCGGACGCCGTCATAGCTGAACAAGCCGTCTGTCTCAGGTTTGAGCTGTGACCGTAGTTCTGCCAACCAAGTAGGGTGAGTGAAATCCCCCGTCGCCAACAGGTCTATGCCCTTCAGCTTGGCCCAATAGCTCAACGTGGCCAAGTCCAGCTTGGGGCTAACGCCCATTGCGAATCGTGATTGAATATGAAGGTCTGCGATAAAGGTCAAATGCGTCTCTCAAGGACCGCCGATGAACTGGGAGGGAGTATACCCGGCGCACGCTCACTACGTTAGTGGTGGTTGTCATTCGTCGTTTGTTCACTAATTACCTTGACACTCCCATTCGTGAATGCTACTTTTAATAGAGATTTACAACGTATCGACGCTGATGGAGACGAGTAAACAGGCATATGCGTCCAGCGAGCTGGGGCCAGGTGTAAGCCCAGTACGCGGAACCTGCTGAATATCCCTCTGGAGTCACTCACCGAACGTCCCACCGTACAGGGTGTTAAGGATTACGTAGGCTGAGTCGGGGTTGCGGTCGTTATCACCGCCGGGCACTACATGTGTCCACTGAGTTGTCCCGGTCCGCCGGGAAATGAGGGTGGTACCACGGGAATTTATATCCCGTCCCTTTTCTGGGGCGGGACTTTTATTATGTAGATAAAGGCGACGCAATGCAGATGACCGGAGCACAAGTCGTATGTGAAGCCCTTCTTCGTGAGGGGGTTGAAGTTATGTTTGGGCACCCTGGCGGGGCGGCTCTGCCCTTCTATGACGCCCTTTACCACTACCCCCAAATTCGCCACGTCTTGATGCGGCATGAACAGGCCGCCGCCCATGCCGCCGAGGGTTACGCCCGAGCGACAGGACGTATAGGCGTATGTGTTGCCACCTCCGGTCCCGGCGCGACCAACCTCATGACCGGATTAGCTGCTGCCAAGATGGACTCCACTCCTATGCTGGCCATCACCGGGCAGGTGGCCCGTCCCTTCCTGGGTACCGAGGCTTTCCAGGAATGCGATACCGTGACTATGGCAGGGCCTGTGGTTAAGAAGACCTTCATCATCATGGACACCAAGGACATCCCTGAAATTGTTGCTGAGGCATGTAGGATTGCACTGTCAGGCCGCCCTGGGCCGGTGCTTATCGACTTTCCCAAGGACGCCCAGGCGGAAATGATGGAATACACACCTCCCACCGTAGCGCCCCCGTCCCGCAATGGCGCAAGCCATCAAGTTGAGGGTGACGTGGGAGCGGCAGCACGCCTGTTGAATGAAGCGCAGCGGCCAGTGATTATTGCTGGCCACGGCGTCCATCTTGCTGCAGCGTGGGATGAACTCAAAGCTCTTGCAGAAGGAGCCAACGTACCAGTCATCAACACCCTGCATGGCACCGGAGCGTTTCCCCGCCATCACCCACTGAGCCTGGGCATGGTTGGCATGCACGGCATGTACTGGTCCAACATCGCGGTAGATGAAGCTGACCTTGTAGTAGGCGTTGGCATGCGGTTTGACGACCGTGTCATTGGCAGGCCGGGGAGCTTTGCGCCCAATGCCAGAATCGTCCACATAGAGATTGACCCATCACAAGTAAACAAGAACGTAAAGGCGGACGTCCCGTTGCTCGGCAACGCCAAGGACGTTCTACAGGCGCTGATACCGCTAGTGGAACGGCAGCACAGGCTGGAATGGTTCGCCAGAGTCGCGGAGCTGCAACACAAGCACCCAAGCATGGAGGTCCCAGAGTCCGGCGCGCTCATGCCGCAGTACGTCCTGTCCCGGGTCAACCGGCTCATCCAGGCCGCTGAGGACCCCATAGTGGTTACAGGCGTGGGCCAGCACCAGATGTGGTCAGGGCAGTACTTCTTTCTAGACAACCCCAACAGCTTCATCAGTTCGGGCGGCTTGGGCGTAATGGGCTTTGAGGTGCCTGCCGCCATTGGCGCTCAGGTTGGCCGCCCCAACGCGGAGGTATGGAGCATCTGTGGTGACGGCGGATTTCAGATGACGCTGCAAGAATTGGCAACCGTGGTGCAGGAGCACCTGCCCATCAAGTACGTCATCATCAACAACGGTTACCTTGGCATGGTTAGGCAGTGGCAGGAGCTCTTCTACGAGCACCGCTACAAGTCCGTACCCATCAGTTCGCCGGACTTCGTGAAACTTGCCGACGCCTACGGGATACCCGCAGCCACTGTCACCACCGCGTTGGATGTGGATTCCGCGCTAACCAAAGCTGCGGCGACCAAAGGGCCTTACTTGCTCAATTTCCTGGTCTCCCAAGAGGAAAACGTGTACCCCATGGTGGC
>JAQBVZ010000197.1 GCA_027625205.1 Chloroflexota bacterium | reverse complement strand
TCAGCGAAAGCCCAAAGGTGAATGACGCCGTCTTCAAAGGTGAGCGCCTCACGGTAGAGCCTGTCAAAATTTGATTCCATTTGTGACCAGCCGCCGCCGGGCTGGTCACAAATCGTTGAGGGTGACAATGCCAGACAGTCGCATTTCTTCAGAGACTTGGACCGTGGGAGTGGGTGAGGGCGCAGATTGTATCGATGTCGCAGTGGGAGTTACGCCCGGTGCCAACGTGGCGGTTGCAGAGATAGTTGTTGGCGTTGCCGTGGGGTCGCCGTTTCACGCTGCCACTAGCATGACAATCGCTATGGTTGCGGCAAGCAGCGGGTAGGCCCGAAATCCTGACATTCTCATAATGCTCCTCCTGAATTCTAGGACGTATCAGTAGGAGATAGCTGCCAGTGTCTACGAATTCCGGCAATCACATTTTGGTGAGTCGTGGCAGTATACTACAACTTCGGGAAGGTCAATATATCAATTGGGACACCCGCTGCGGCAGTCCCATAAAGCCTTCAAATCGCCAACCAGCTTGACAGGCCGCCCGCCGCTGACTATCGTCGGCCTGTGCCAACTGGCCTTCGAAAAACCATGAATGAGGCCTGGCACCTTTGGATTAAGGAGAATGAACAATGGCTACTAGCACCAAAAATACAGAGACAATGCCGTCCATTGCGCCAGCGGTGGAAAAGTTCGTGCAGGTCACCGATGTCAAAGCGAGATATATTGAGGCTGGCGTCGGCGAACCAACAATCGTCATCCACGGGGTGGGCTTCACCAACAGCAGTGAGGTCTGGCTTCCCGCCATCCGGGCGGGGTTGGGCGACAAGCTGCACCTCTATTGCATAGATAACGTAGGTTGGGGCGCAGGTGACCGTCCGGCCTCCGAGTACTCCATTTCTTACTTTGCGGACTACATCAGGGAGGTACAGGACGCCCTGGGCTACTCCAAGACCAACATCATTGGTCATTCCCTGGGCGGCTGGATAGCGGTCTTTGCCTATGAGAGCCCTAACCGTGTACGACGGTTGGTGCTGGACAACATCGCCGGCATGAACGCCACGCCTCCCCCCAACGTTGCTGGGTTCAAGCCACCTACCCACGAGCAATTGCTGACAGGCCTCCCTGGACGCTTCTCCGCCGCTAGGGACATTGAGGAGCAGGCAGCCTTTCAGTGGCGCAACGTGAATACACCAGGCTCCGTGGAGGCCTTTACGCAGATCACCAAGCACCTGAACGACGGCGCTATGCGGCGGCGCTATCACCTGAAGCGGCGCTTGAGCAAAATAAGCGTACCCACCTTGGTGTCCTGGGGTAGGGAGGCTGATGGACTATTCCCCGTGTCCGCAGGGCAGAAGATAGCGGCAAGCATCCCCGGCGCGCGGCTGGAGCTTTATGATGGTGACCACTTTGCCAACCAACAGCACCCTGACCAGTTCGTCAAGCTGATGACGGACTTCTTGGCGTAAGTCTGAGACTCAAACAGACTACTGACCAGGGAGTGGGCAACCGCTCCCTGGTTGCATGTTACGAGCCCTCGATTAAGGGACAGGAGGTCAGAGCCCATGCCGAATCCATTGAAGATTGCGGTGGCGGCGGATGACATGCAGCTTTTCAATGACGGGCCACACCTGGACCGCCTGCGAGAATATGGCCAGGTGTCGGTCCACCCCAACCTACCCAAGACCGTGGAGGAGCAGATAGCGCGGTCAGCGGGTGCGCAGATAGTGGTGGGTTCCAGCAGCGCTCTGGACTGGCCGGCAGAAGTGTTCAACGCTCTGCCTGACCTCAAGTTGTTTACCTCTGCCACCATAGGCATGGACTCAGTGGATCTGGCAGCAGCGGCGGCCAACGGCGTGACTGTATGTAACGTTCCTGGAAAGACCTCCCCCGTGGTGGCGGAGCACGCCCTGGCCCTCATGCTGGCCGCCGCAAGACGCCTTCCCGCGTATACAGCCGCGCTTCGTGGTGGCGCATGGCCCAATGTCCACGGGACGTATCTGGCGGGAAAGACCCTGGGAATTGTGGGCACGGGAAATTCAGGGGCGCACCTGGCGCGACTTGCTAGAGGCATTGGTATGGACGTGATCGCCTGGACGTTCAACCCATCTGAGGCGAGAGCGGCGGAGCTTGGCGTACGGTTCGTTGAGTTGGACGACCTCTTGCGGACGGCGGACGTGGTGAGTCTGCACGTACGCCTGACCAGGGACACACGCCACCTTATAAGCAAGCGACAGTTCGCCATGATGAAGCCCGGCTCTTTCCTCATCAACGTTGCACGGGGGCCAATCGTCGATACGGATGCGCTGGTGGAGGCGTTGAATACGGGCCACCTTGCGGGTGCGGGGGTGGACGTCTTCGATTCCGAGCCAATCCCGAAGGGCCACCCGCTGCTTGCGTGCGAAAACGCGGTGCTCACGCCGCACAGGGCTGACAAAACGCCTGAGGGCAACGCATTCCTGGCTGACGGCGTGGTGGAGAACGTGACGGCCTATCTGGCGGGCCATCCCCAGAACGTGGTTACTGCGTCTTAGCTTGAGGAAGGGGTTCACGTGAGGGCGGACGAGTGACCAGAGCCACCAGGCCCATGATGCCCCACGCAACCAGTACCAGTACAAATGCCCAGAAGTACGCGCCAGAGAGGTCGTATATCCCAGCAATGATGAGCGGCCCTGATGCGGTGGATATGGTCAGAATGGGACGCATGATTCCATTGATGGAACCCAGGTGCCCCCGGCCAAAGTAGTCAGCCACAATGAGGGGCTGGAGCAGCACCCACCCGCCAATGCCCATACCGGAGACCGCTGCGAAAGCGAACAAACTGGGCGTGGAGTTCACGTTCAGGAGCATCACCACGGTTATCGCAATAATGACTGCCTGAGCGGTCAACAGGTACCGGGCGGGGAAGCGGTCCGCAAGATAGCCCCAGAGAAAGACCCGGAAAAGTATGGAGAAGACTGCGTAAATGGATA
>JAQBVZ010000196.1 GCA_027625205.1 Chloroflexota bacterium | reverse complement strand
ATGATCTCCGCTGTGACCAGCCTGGCGCCTGGGATGCGGGCTATCCGCACTGCGTTCAGCCGCTCTTTCATCAGGTGGGCTATCTCCATGGTCTGCGCTACAACATCTCCCCGTGGGTCCACATAGGCTATGCGGGGCACTTCAGGGGCCACAGAGCGGTCAAACGCCTCAATGGCTTTGTTAGCGCTGCCCATAATCTGGATCAGCGCTCCAGAGACTGTTGAGGTGGGTTGCGTACCAGCAAGTTTGGTGCCCAGTACTGTGGAGCCGGTGAAGCATCCGCCCACCACTGCGGAGTAGTCCATGACGGGGGCAACGGATGGGTGCACTGAATGTGCGCCCACACAAACAATGGGAACGCCCCTGGCCGCCTGCACGCACTCCCTTGCCACGGTAGCCCAGCCGGTGGAACTGGCCAGCACCCCACAGATGGCTGTCTCATAGAGACCAAAGGGGGAGTAAGCCGCCCGGATGGAGAGGCATACCTCGTCAACGCCAACTTCGTCGCCTTCCTCCACCGCCCACAGTTCGCGGGCGCCTTCAGGGGCAACTTTGCTCAGGATAGCTTTCACTTCCATGGTGCCGCACAGCGTGCCAGGGTTGGATGGGGTGAAGTCCATGACCACTGGGGGGTTTAGGCCTTCATTCCGGAGCACCCGCTGCGTGCGATGGAGGTATAGGTCGGCAGTTTCGCCGGTAATAAGCGAGGGGCGAACGTCGAAATGTGGGTTAGAGTTTGATATCCGCATTCAATTGGCAGTAACGCTTGGGGCTGCGCCGCCCAGGGCGGCGGCTGTGCTACTTATCCATTAAACCATACACAACAACGTATGGCGCCATTTTTTTGTTTAAATTGTGAATTGCCTCACGGAGTGGAGGGGCTCACTCTAGGAATGCCTTTGAACCGAAGCCTAGCTAGTCCCTTCAGGTCCTCCATTGCGGTGCCCACCAACTTCACCCGTGTATCAGGGTCTTCTTTCCATGTCACAGGGATGTCCTTCACGCGAAAGCCTCGCTTCTCTGCAATGATGAGCAGCTCCGTGTCAAAGAACCATTGGTTGTTCACAATCACTGGCACCAGGACGTTGGCAGCCTCCCGGCTCACCTCCTTGAAGCCACATTGGGCGTCTGAGAAGCGTGTGAAGAACGAAGCCCTGATGATGAGGTTATAGATTCGTGAGACGGCCTCCCGCTTGAAGGAGCGGGTCACGCGAGAGCCCCTGGCCAGCCTGCTGCCGGTGGCCACATGGTATCCGTCTTCCGCTATGGCCTTTACCAGCGTAGGAAAGGCGTCCAGGCCGGTTGAAAGGTCAACGTCCATATACGTCAGGATGTCCCCATTGCTATCCAGCCATGCCTTTCGCAATGCCCTGCCACGGCCACGCTCATCAAGATGGATGTAGGCCACCCGCGTGGGGTCTTCATCAGCGTACCGCTTGGCCACGTCCAGGGTGCCGTCCGTGGAGCCGTTGTCGGCAACCAGGATGCGCCAGTCATGCTCCGGGAGTCGCTCCGCCAGGAACCCCTTGAGCGTCTCAATGCACCAGGGCAACGAATGTTCCTCATTCAAGACGGGGATGACCACGTCCACGGATGCCATTTCAGCGCACACCCATGGCATCACGCAGCTCAGCAACGACAGCGAAGGGGTCTGAGGCAACGACGCTCTCCGCAAACAGCTCCATGCCGCCCACGTCCGAGGTGCGGTTGTCCAAGTTGCCACGGTCCACAATGCGTATCATCACCGGGAAACCATCCCATGGTTCTTCAACCGCCGCCATGGGCGGGAGGGCGATACCGACATTGAAGGAGCGCACGCCCAGACGGTCACGAAAGGCCGCCAGCACGTCATGCAAGACTTGGAGGCTGGCAGAATCCAACCGCTGCGCCAGCACTATGACCTCTTTCTCGCGGACCGGCGTTAGGTGCGCCATCACGCGGCTATCACCCACCGCGAACCCGCAACCCAGGGCCTGGTGCACAGCGAACAGGTCGTCGAAGTACGATTGCCCGCTCTCCTCTCGGTACCGCCCAGCGTCTCTGCGGAGCCGTTCTATACGCGCGTAGTGCATGCTGCGGGCCAGCGTCATCTGCAAATGTCCGTGTACCACGGAGCCACCGGAACGCCATAGACAGTTCCACATGGCATAGGGATAACAAGCGGCCGCATCCCAGGCGTGGGCCTTCTTGAACCACTCCAGGGCCAGTGAGAAATGCGCCTCCGGAGATTCCGGCGTAAAGACCAGCGGGTCCCGCTCTGAGAAGATGACCAGGCTGTTCAGGGAGTCATAACGCGACACGTTGGCGGCAGTCACGCCGTGGCTGTCCTCCACTCGCCCAAAGGGGTCCTCAGGCGTCAGTTGAAGGGGCTTGTTAAAGGGGTCATAGGCTTCTTCAGCAGGAATGTAAGCGTCACTATCTTGGCGACGCATAGGCCGTAAGGCTCGCAGCGAGTTGAAGAGCGCGCCCTCACCGGTGACGTTGTTCAGCACGCGGACCACCCGCTGGGACTCCGCAGTCTCCGCTGAACCAAACTGGTCAGCGGCCCACTGGCGCATCTCCTCCGGCAAGCGAAGGCTGGAATCCATCACGATAACGCGGTATATCCGCTCAGCCATGGAACGGGCTGGGGACGGCAAGCCAAGCAGCAGCTTGTCTAAAACAGTAATGGAAGGTACGTCAGCCATGCGCCCCCGGCGCCTAATGCTTGAAGTGGCGGGTGCCGGTTACGACCATGGCCATGTCTGCGGCGTCCGCAGCGTCAATGACTTCTTGGTCACGGATAGAGCCTCCGGGCTGGACTACCGCCGTGATCCCGGCAGCACCGGCCGCTTCCACACCATCAGGGAACGGGAAGAATGCATCTGAGGCCATGACCGCGCCCTTGGCCTTGTCTCCGGCAGCAGCCGCAGCTAGCCGTACGCTGACCACACGATTGGGCTGGCCTGCGCCCATGCCAACGATGGCCCTGTC
>JAQBVZ010000195.1 GCA_027625205.1 Chloroflexota bacterium | reverse complement strand
CGCCCCAGGGCTTGATGGCTTCTTTGAGGGCCTTGTAGCCTTCAAGGAAGCCCGGACGTGTACCGGAGTAAATGTTATCAAACGTGGCCAACGCAGCGTCCAGCCAATCGCTAAGTTCCTTGTTGCCGGGATTGGCGTCCAGGTAGGCATCCCTGATGAGAACGAAATGGATACGAGGGTCATAGGGACTCTTGGTGCCACCCATTGACTCGTCACCATCAAGAAGGCGAAGGAGCATGGCATCAGCTGAGCCAAGGGTCTGCTCATGGATGGGCGGGCCTTCCATGCGATACATGACTGATGTCATGTCGCGACCATTGCCGGTCGTGTAGCCCATGTCAGACCACATCTTGTTGTCCATTTTGGCGTTAGCACCGACCTTATCCAATACCAATTGCCCAAACCTGCGTAGAGGGTCAGATGCATCTGCCAGAAGGTCTGTTAGCCGGTCACCGTCCAGGTCAGTCGCAAGCACTACGTTGTCCCGCTTTTCAATCAAATCCCAGAGCAGAAGGCCAAAGTTGGTGTCAGAGATATGCTGCTCTATCTGGCCGCTCCACGACTCCATTCCATCCTTGAAGTCGCTGGGCAGCAACGCGATGATACGGTCTACGGACTCACGATGTTCTTCGTAACCGTCGACAGCATATTTACGGCCCACCTTGAATTGTGTGCCCTGGAGCATCCAGGAAAGCAGGCCTGCGTTGATGCCGTCTTCCATAGCCTGTGTTGGCTTCATAGCCACGCGGCCGAGTTTCTTGGTTTCATGGACCATCTTTAGGAACAAACGGCAGGCGTAAGCCATCTGGATACCCGGTGTGTTCATCTCTGAATGGACTATCCCAGTTTTGGCATCGACATTGAAGGCTGCCCTATCTTGGGAGTAGGGGAGGCATGGCATACAGCGGACCACAGTGGTGGGGCCGTATGGGCGAACGTTACAGTACACGCCGGCTTGGGTGCGTAGTGGTGCGTTGCCAGATTTTCCCATGACAACAACCTTGCCGCCTTTCCCGTCATTGACGTAGGCGTCGCCTGCTGTTGACCACTTGATTGAAATGCAAGGCATGTTGCCAAACCAGCTAAGTGGCTCAAGCTTTTTGTCGTGTCTGATTTGCGACCACATGGGCACGGCATAGAAAGGAAGGCCCAAAACGTCGACCGCCGCTATGGTGCCAAGCAAAGCGTAGGCATCGGTTAAGGAGTGGGCGATGGGATTGACCTTCCCGTCATGGTTCCCGCCTTGCCATATCACGGCATCAGGGTATCCGGTAGGCTGTATGCTTGTGGGTTCGAAAAGACTCGAAAGAAGCCCCAGTAGGTCGCCTCCATCGGCTTCCGTTCGCGCAATGTTCAGAAGGTCTAGCATGTCATCTTTGCCTTTCGGTTGAATAAGCCGGGTGCTTAAGAAATTGCTGGTGGGACGTGCGGCTTACAGATTGTATGCACGTTTAACCTGTGGGCACGCCAAGCGCGCAGGGACGGTGGTCACATGACGTGAAATTCCTAGGATGGCTGTGCGGGACGGGGCCCAAACGCGCCATGGCCTGTAGTCCGCAACGGCGGCGTTATTATAGTGGGCGTACGCTGGCAGGGGCAAGGCGCACGTTGCTATCACTGTGCCGACTACTCTGCGTTGGGGTTCACTGGCGATTCATCCATGGGGATGACGTCCTCACTGGTGACGTAGTTGTGGTGCCACTCTTCATAAGGCATCTGCTCAGCCATGCGTCCCGCCTCTGCGGCGTTGGCTGCCTCCAAGATGACTTCATACCGCACTTCATGGCCTACGCGAAACTGCATGCGTCCTCCCTTTTGTCAGGCTGATGCCAGACTTTAGCATAGCACCGGCCTTGAGACCCCTGAGAAGTATCTGGGGACCGAAAAAGGGCAAAGAGAAACCCGCTGGTTAGGCGGATATGTATCTACAAGGTTCGTATAGGAGAGAGTTAAAGCTTAGAGCGGAATGCTGCCGTGCTTCTTGGGCGGGAGGGTGTCCCGCTTGTTCTGCAACATATCCAAGGCCCTGATAATTTTGATGCGGGTCTCTGCAGGGTCTATAACGTCATCAACGTAGCCGCGCTCAGCCGCCTGATAAGGGTTGGCAAAGGCTTCTTTGTATTCCTCTGAAAACTGAGCCCTCGTCTCCTCTGGGGTTTCTGAGGTGGCGATGGCCTGGCGGTGGATGATGTTCACAGCGGCGTCGGAGCCCATCACCGCAATCTCAGCCGTGGGCCAGGCGTAGTTGATGTCACTGCGGAGGTGCTTGCTGGCCATAACCAGGTAAGCCCCGCCGTAGGCCTTGCGTGTGATGACGGTGACCTTTGGCACGGTGGCCTCCGCGTAAGCGTAGAGCAACTTGGCTCCGTGACGGATGATGCCCCCGTACTCCTGCTCCTTGCCCGGCAGGAACCCCGGCACGTCAACTAAGGTCACGATGGGAATGTTGAAAGCATCACAGAAGCGGACGAACCGTGCGGCCTTGACCGATGCGTTGATGTCTATCACTCCCGCAAGGTAGGAGGGCTGCTGGGCTACCATGCCAACGCTCCTGCCCATGAACCGAGCATAGCCAACGATAATGTTTGGGGCAAAGTCCTTGTGAATTTCCAGGAATTCACCAAAGTCCACAAGACGATGGATGACCTCGCGCATGTCGTAAGACTTCGCAGAGTCGTCGGGCACAATGGTGCGCAACACCTCATCCGTCCTATCGGGGTCGTCGTCCTGGTCGCCCAATGGAGGGTCTTCCAGGTTGTTCTGCGGTAGGAAGCTGAGGAGGGCGCGGATGGTCTCCATGCACTCCTCTTCCGACTCCAGTGCAAAGTGCGCTACTCCAGAGGTTGTGGCATGCGTGTCCGCGCCACCAAGCTGTTCCTGGGTTATGTCCTCACCCGTAACGGACTTGATAACTTCAGGCCCGGTGATGAACATCTGAGAGATGCCCTTCACCATGAGGATGAAGTCTGTGATGGCGGGCGAGTAGACGGCCCCACCC
>JAQBVZ010000194.1 GCA_027625205.1 Chloroflexota bacterium | reverse complement strand
ATGGACAGGGTGCCCGTCCGCATGATCGCCTATATCGTCACTGAGGAGGGTGTGCTCCCAGCGTCTAAATCCACGACTGCCTGAGCCATCAGTCACTCTGAGGCGGGCGTTTCATCCCCTGGTCCATCTTCGAGCCCTGTGTCAGAAGACTGAGCAGCAATTTGCTGGTCCCGCATCCACTGAATGATCTCATTGAGTGCCGGCGGCACCACGTAGAAGACCTGAATATCATCTGCAAATTGGACTTGGTGGTCCTGGCTAATCACCAAAAGCCCCACCTCATCCGCCTTGAGGGTGTCATTGATATTCTTGCCAATGGCTTCATAGCGTCGCTGTTGCGCATCCCTATGCCACGTGGCCACTTGCTCACCCACCTTTTGACTTGCCAGCCCCATCATCAGGCAGCGCTGGAGGTCCAACACCTCCAAGAGAGGCTCAATGTCCTCTGTGGAGTGCAGTTCAGCGCCACGGCCAGAGGCCTCCTTGAGGAAAGCGTGCCCGTCAGGGTTGCTCTGCTCCAACATAGCCAGGGCTGACTCACCGCCGTCCACCGTCCCCTCGTGGTAGAGCCGCGCCACAGGCCCAAGCCCCGCCTCAAGCTTCTGCACCTGCTCCCCTACCTCAGCCCACTACTTGGCCGTAAGCCTCTTGAGCTCCTCCTCCTGCTGGACAAACCCCGCCAGAGGTACCAGTAAGAGCTTCCGGGCTCCCAAGAATTGCGACGATTCAGCCTTCCCTACATTCCCTATGGTCATTGGTTCTCCACACCTGCGCTCCCCATGGAGCTATCTGAATATGAAAAGTGTAGCAAAGGCCGCACCATGCTGCCGACATCCCAAGGGTTCATGAACCCGCGTGCTATCATGACGACGATATGTACTCCTACGGCATCCTCACTAGCAGCGACATGGGCGCCAGTGGTAAACGGGAGGACGCCTCCGGAGCGCTAATCAAGGAAACACTCACACCTCCAGACTACGAGTTAGTCCAGTATGAGGTGGTGCCCGATGAAGCCTCCATCATCAAGGAACGTCTTGTCCGTTGGTCAGATGATGCCCATTTGAACTTTATCATCACCAGCGGCGCTACGGGACTAACAGAACGGGACGTGATGCCGGAGGCCACCCTAGAAGTGGTGTCGCGTCTCGTACCTGGAGTGGCTGAGGCCATTCGGGCTTACGGGCTAACCAAGACGCCTATGGCAATGCTCAGCCGGGGTATTGTCGGCGTCCGTGGCCACACCCTTATTGTGAACCTTCCCGGAAGTCCCAAAGGGGTCAAGGATGGATTGGACGTCCTAACCCCCGTGCTATCCCATGCCCTAGAGCTCATCCAAGGTGTCGCTCGCAGTCATTCGCCGCATGGGCAATCCCCAGCGTAGCAGGTTGCCATGCAGGTCCACGTCCTTACTATTTTTCCTGAAATGTTTCCTGGCCCCTTGGGTGCAGGTATTGTGGAGCGCGCGCAAAAGGCTGGCCTCTTAGATCTGAATGTTCATAACATCAGAGACTACGCCCATGACCGTCACCGCACCACGGATGACACAGCCTACGGCGGCGGCCCTGGCATGGTGATGCGGCCTGAGCCGCTGTTTGAGGCGGTGGAATCACTAGATAGGCCAGCGGGCTCTCCTGTGGTGTTGCTAACCCCGCAAGGGAAGCTCTTCACCCAACGGGAGGCGGAGCGGCTTTCTAAAGAGCAAACGGTGACCTTTATCTGTGGCAGATATGAGGGTGTGGACGAGCGCGTACGCCAGCACCTGGCCACAGAGGAACTGAGTATTGGCGACTACGTGTTGACTGGGGGTGAGATTGCCACCATGGTAATAGTGGAGGCCGTTGCCCGGTTGCTTCCCGGCGCTCTTGGCCATGGCGATGAAGCCCTGTTGGACGACACCCATACCTCGAGACTTGTCCAGTACCCTCAATACACACGGCCTTCAGATTTCCAGGGAGCCCAGGTCCCGGACGTGCTCCTCACTGGAGACCACGCGGCAATCGCCAAATGGCGTCGTCGGCAATCGCTTCAACGCACACTGGAACGCCGCCCTGATTTGCTCAAGGACGCAGAGCTGTCACCAGAGGACAGGAAAGTGCTGCAAGAGCTGGGATGGACCGATTAGCAGGCTCTCTCTCTTATGAGGCCGCGGCGAGCGTAAGCCGTTTGGTAACGGTTGCTACATTCCCCATATCTATGGGCTGCTGAGTGAGAAGCCGATCAAGGTCACTACCTGCAACCCATCCGTCAAAGCCCACAGGCGCTACAAACCAATCTTCAGCCACCGCTTTGGCCAACACAGCCTCTTTGGAAATCATTGAATTTTCTGGGCTTTTATCAGCAGCGGAAACCACCTGGGACGTTAAGTGCATGAGTGTGGGAGTAAGCAGGCCAAGGAACGCCATCATTCCCCCCGCCCACTCAGCCAAAACAATCTGGTGGCCATTCGTGGGACCCGGTGCGGGTCGGGCCCAAACGCCAGGGACCACCTCTCGTTCTCCATCAATCAGTTCAATCTGTTCCATTTCAAGCAATGGGTGGAGTTGCTCCGGGTCATAGAGGTGCATGTTGCGCTCATCCGGGTGACACGCCTCCTCCCACGCAGCCTCCTGGACAACGTACCTCGCCCGGGGGAACGTAGGCAGCAACCGCCCCGCGTCCGTTGAATGCGTGGCGCCGCCAGCATGTTCCGTGTGCAAATGCGTCAGCACCACCATGGCAATATCTCGCGGGTTGATTCCTAATTCTCTGAGGTCACGTAGCAATGATGACCTTCCCCTGGTGGCCATCACGTCAGCCTTGGGCGGAGGAGCGTCTCCTGGGCCGGTATCAACCAAGACCCAACCTTCCTCGCAGGGGAACAGAGCACAGTAATTGCCAAAGGCAACTCTATTGTGCCGGTCAGGGCTAATGAAGGTCTCCCAGCGTTCCTTGGGTATTGCGCCAAAAAGGCCCCCGCCGTCGACACGCTTGGTTCCTACCCGAAGTAGGTGTGTCCGTTTCTC
>JAQBVZ010000193.1 GCA_027625205.1 Chloroflexota bacterium | reverse complement strand
GAAATGCGCTCCCTGACACCAGAGATCATGCACCGTTATCAACCGGGGGCAACGGTACTGGTTTACGTGGTGGACCCCGCCGGCGCTGAAGGGGAGGCCATTCTCTCCCTTGATAAGGCCCGACAAGAGTCAGGTTGGAAGATTTTGGAAGATGCCCAAGAGGCTGGGGAGCCCCTCACGGGGAGCATCACCGGGTACAACCGTGGTGGCGTGGTGGTGGACGTTGAGGGCGTGCAGGGATTTGTACCTCTCTCTCAATTGGCCAACCCTCCGGCGGTGCAGAGTGAAGACCTAGTAGAGTTAAAGGGCAGGGTAGGTGAGTCAGTAACGCTGAAAGTGCTGGAAGTCAACCGCCGGATGAACCGCGCGGTACTCTCAGAACGAGCCTTGGTCAGGGAGAAGAGAGAGGCGCAGAAGGACGAGCTCCTTTCCACGTTGAATGAAGGAGAGATACGGAAGGGTAAGGTTACCAGCGTATCTAGCTTTGGCGCTTTTGTGGACTTGGGCGGCGCAGAAGGACTCATCCATATTTCAGAGATGTCCTGGACGCCTGTAAGTTCAGTGGAAGACATAGTGAAGGTGGGGGATGAGGTTGAAGTCTATATCCTCCGTGTGGACGCTGCGAGCCGCCGTATTGCCCTCAGCCTGAGGCGGCTGCAACCGACTCCGTGGGATGAGGCAGCTAACAAGTACACTGCGGGGCAGTTGGTGACTGGGACCGTGACCAGAGTCACGGACTTTGGAGCATTTGCAAAGGTGGATGATGCCGTTGAAGGGCTTATCCACATATCAGAGCTCAGTGATCGTCATATCCAGCATCCTAAGGAGGTTGTACAAATCGGTGATACACTTACACTGCGTATAGTGAGTCTGGACCCAGCCCGGCACAGGCTAGGGCTGAGCTTGAAACAAGTTGAAGAATATGAGACGGTACAATTAGGTTGATCTCCGCGGTGGCCGCAAGTCAGGAGACCAGGAGTTTAAGGCGATGACTAGCCGCTTTGAAAAATTCTCGGAACGCGCCCGTCGTGTATTGTCTGTTGCTCAGGAAGAGGCGCAACGATTCAACCACAACTACATCGGCACAGAACACATTTTGCTCGGTCTCGCTAGGGAAACGGACGGCGTTGCCGCCCGGGTCCTGACGAGCCTTGGCGTTGAGTTGACCAAGATTCGCTCAGCAGTCGAGTTCATCATTGGAAGAGGGGAACGCCCCTCGCCCGGTGACATTGGCTTGACGCCCCGCGCCAAGAAGGTCATTGAGTTAGCAGTTGATGAAGCCCGGCGGCTGGGCCACCACTACATTGGCACAGAACACCTGCTCATTGGCATCATGCGTGAGTCTGAAGGCGTTGCCGCTGGTGTCCTGGAGAGCTTGGGCGTCAACTTGGAGAAGGTCCGCTCTGAGACCACACGCATCTTGAACCAGAGCGTTTCTCAGGGAGGGCACGCCGGCGGGCGCACCAGTACGCGCACGCCCACGCCCACCCTTGACCAGTTGGGGATAGACCTGACTGCCGCGGCTAGGGCCTCCAAGCTAGACCCCATCATTGGCAGGAGCAAAGAGCTCCAACGGGTCGTTCAGATACTCAGCCGTCGCACCAAGAACAACCCAGTGCTCATTGGGCAGCCCGGCGTTGGCAAGACAGCCATTGTTGAAGCGCTGGCCCAGCACGTCATCAGCGGTGATGTTCCGGAGACGCTTGTCAACAAGCGGGTGGTCACTTTGGACATGGGCGCCTTGGTGGCAGGCACCAAGTACCGTGGTGAGTTTGAAGAGCGCCTCAAGAAGGTTATTGCGGAAATCAAGACTGCAGGGAACTGCATCCTGTTCATTGATGAAATGCACACCATGGTGGGCGCGGGCGCCGCTGAAGGGGCCGTGGACGCCGCCAACATCCTGAAGCCTTCCCTTGCCAGGGGTGAGCTCCAGTGCATTGGTGCAACCACTTTGGACGACTACCGCAAGTACGTTGAGCGGGACCCGGCTTTAGAGCGTCGCTTTCAGCCGGTGAACGTGGAAGAGCCCTCCATGGAAGAGACCGTGGAGATTCTGCGTGGCATCAGGTCCAAGTATGAGGAACACCACAACCTCAAGATTGAAGATGAGGCCCTGACTTCGGCAGCCAGCCTTGCCGCACGATTTATCGCGGACAGGTTCCTGCCGGACAAGGCCATTGACCTTATGGATGAAGCCTCATCCCGGGTCCGCATCCGCAACAGCAGCACGCCCATGTCCGTGAAGGAGGCCATGAAGGTCTTGGACACGGTCCGGCGTGAGAAGGATGAGGCCATTGGCCAGCAGCAGTACGAGTACGCCGCGGAACTCCGCGACCGTGAGCTCAAACTGACTGACAAATTGGAAGGACTGGAAAAGGAGTGGCAGGACACCTCAACCGAGGAGTCACCCACTGTGACGTCTGAGGACATTGCTGAGGTGGTGAGCATGTGGACCGGTATGCCGGTCACCCGCCTGGCAGTGGAAGAGACTGAACGTCTCGTTCACATGGAGGACAACCTCCACAGCCGCATCATTGGCCAGGATGAAGCCGTCACGGCCATCTCCAAGGCGGTGAGGCGTGCCAGGGCAGGACTGAAGGACCCGCGCCACCCCATTGGTAGCTTCCTCTTTCTTGGGCCCACGGGTGTGGGGAAGACGGAACTTGTCCGCGCACTATCTGAGTTCATGTTTGGCTCTGATGAGACCATGATCCGGCTGGATATGTCTGAATTCATGGAGCGTCACACCGTCGCACGGCTGGTGGGCGCCCCGCCAGGCTATGTGGGTTATGAAGACGGTGGCCGGCTTACTGATGCTGTGCGCCGCCGTCCCTACTCCTGCATTTTGCTGGATGAAATTGAGAAGGCCCACCCGGAGGTATTCAACATCCTCCTGCAAATCTTTGACGATGGCCATCTGACCGACGCCAAGGGCCGCAAGGTGGACTTCCGGAACACGATCATCGTGATGACCAGCAACATTGGGTCTGACCTCATCAAGTCA
>JAQBVZ010000192.1 GCA_027625205.1 Chloroflexota bacterium | reverse complement strand
CCTCTCAACTCTTCCATGTATTCCTCGTGAGTATCAGCGTTCTGGATGTGTGGATTCAAAGGGTCACGCCACATGATTGTACGTAGCGTGATACTACGCCAGTATAGCATTCGATGCTTCACGGACGGGGCCGCTATGGGCCACGCTCAATTGAACGGCCCCTGGCCTTATGCTAGAGTGAAGCTAGTGTCGGGGTATGGCGCAGCCCGGTAGCGCGCTAAGATGGGGTCTTAGAGGCCCTCGGTTCGAATCCGAGTACCCCGACCAGTGCAAACCTTTCTTGGTTTGCCACCTTCCACAGTCCCTCCTCCTCACACCGCCGCTGCGCCTCACAAGACCAACGGCGTTCCCCACGTCTCATCAAACGCCACCTCCTCAATAGGCTTCCGCGTCTTTGGGCCGTGGCGTCCGTCCGGCGCGTCACCAGTGGGGTAGCCCAGGGGCACCAGCGTCGTCGTGTCCACATCGTCAGGTATCCCCAATGCCTTTTTAACCTCAGCGTCTGCGTAGCGGAAGCTGGTGGTGATGCAGCCGCCAAGCCCGTAGGCGCTGGCCGCCAGGAGCAGGTTCTGCACTGCAGGGAAGGTACGCCCGTGAGGACCAACGTTGGCTGCCGGAGGCATGTTGCTGGCCAGAGAGGTCACAATTATGATGACCGGCACGGTGAGTAACGACTCTTGAAATTCAGTCCTGACCACCCCCTCCCTGCCCTGCACGCCAGCCTCTATACCGGCTGCTTTCACCGCAAGCTGGCTGACCTTGCGCTTGCCCTCCGCACTACGGACGACGACAAACCGCCAACGCTGGTAGTTACCGCCATTGGGCGCTTGCACCGCGGCCTCCAGCACCTTCTTCAGTACGTCATCCGGCACGGGGTCAGGCTTGAACTTGCGGATGCCCCGCATCGTGTAAATGGCGTCAAACAGGGTCGTATCCTCAGGCTTGGTGGTCATGGAAATCCTCGCAGTATGTTGGGGGTTTTGGTCTGTATTGAGACTATACAGGGCATCTCTTGTGCTGAGCACCTCTACCAGCCAGCCAACGTTGCGCAAAACCAGAAGACAGGGCAATATAGGGGCGCTTTAAACAGGACCCACCTTTGGAGGAAAACAATGCCGCTAAATAGTGAAGGATTACTAACGGTACCGAGCATCTTGAGTCGGTACGTGCGTCTGGAAAACGGCGCGCGGGCCCATTACATGACCGCCGGTGAGACCGGCCCTGCCGTCATTTTGATCCACGGCGGCCTTGCCGGTTCATCAGGTCTGGCTGGATGGCGTCTGATGATGCCGTTCCTGGCCCAGAACGGCTTCCGGGTCTTTGCTCCCGACCGCCCTGGCTATGGATTTGCCGACACTCGTGAGGAGTACTGGCCCAAGCACGGCTGGAAGAGCTACACCGACTATATGCGAATGTTTGTGGACGCGCTCTGTCTGGACCGCTTCCACATGGGCGGCAATTCCATGGGCGCACAGACCAGCATCTACTTCATGCTGAACCACCCGGAACGCGTCATTAGCGCGCCGCTTATCGCCACAGGTGGCATTGGCGGCTTTGCGGGTGTACCCGCCGACAAGCTGGTACGCAGCACTGCTTTGCGTGACGCAGGCCCCTTTGACGGCACGAAGGAGTCCATGTTCCGCATGCTGGACGCCATCACCTACCGGAAGGCGGCGCTGGTGGACGATGTCCTGGAGATGCGTAGCCACGCCGCCAGAATGCAGGTGGATTCCCTGGCCAGCGCCAAGCTCCAGGTCCCGCCAGAAAATGCCAGTCAGGCTCAGTGGCTCAAGGTGGCGGGCCGCCTGAGCGAGATCGACACCCCAACCATCTACGTCCACGGCTTGCAGGATGCCTCCGCGCCGGTGGAGAACGCCAAAATGGCCGAGCCCCTGCTGCCCAACATCCAGTTCTTCTACCCGGATGAGTGTGGCCATCAGTGCCAGACTGACCAGCCGGACATGCTGAACCAGGTCTTCCTGGAATTTCTGCGTGATGGGAAGGTCAGCCGGAAGACGGCGGACTGGGCCGGCGTATCCAAGAGCCGCCCGGAGGTTGCCTCCCTTGTGGAGCAGGCGTCGGCCACCGCAGCCGGGTAGCCAAAACGCCCGTCACGGTAGACAAAGAGAGAGGGGAGCGCGTGCGCTCCCCTCTCTTATCGGTACTTGGCTTATATGCTGCCGTAGACTCGTTCAGGTTCCACTATGACAACGCAGCGCTGCTCCTTCCGCATGCTGCCGTCAAAGCCATCCCAACTGCTCGGCGGCCTGCCAACCGCAGTGTAGACGTCCCGCAAGAGCGACAGCAGGTCATCGTCGCTAACGTCGCCCAAACTGGTCACAGCCGCTGGCCCCTCCACAGTCACGAACCGTGTGTTGTCAGGCTTTATGCTCGTCACCACGCAGCGGCCGCCTCTGCGTACGTTCTTCACCTTGACGGTGGGTTCCCGAGAGACGAACGCCATCTTGCCATCGTAGGCGCCAGCCCTAACGACGGTCGACTGTGCTCTGCCTGATGAGCCGACGGTGGTAATCACCGCAAGGTGGTTCTCCTGAAGAAACGGCAATGCCTCGTTGTAGTCCAAATCGCACCCCTTCTGCCATGCCAGCCTGATTATTGGATATGTCCTGCGGATTCTACTGCGAAATAGGGGTCGCATGCCTATCGCAAACCTGTGGGTATAGAATCCCAGGCGAAGACCGCAAAGCGGGGAGGCCCATGCAAATTGAGATGATCATTCTCCGGGTGCTCCATATAGTGCCCGGCGCCATATGGGTAGGGAGCGTTATCTACTCAGGGTTCATCGTGGACCCAGCGATGCGAAAGGCGGGGCCCGAAGTCCGCAGGGCCTTGGCTCCGCACCTTGCGCCACGCCAGCTCATTGTCCTGGTCAGTTCCGTGACGACCATTGTCATGGGGTTGGTATTAGTGACCCGGACACCGGGGCGCGATTTCAGCCAACTCTTCACCACGCCGTGGGGCTGGGTCATTGGCCTAAGCCTTAT
>JAQBVZ010000191.1 GCA_027625205.1 Chloroflexota bacterium | reverse complement strand
AAGAAAGCCTCTTTCAGATGTGCGGCATCACTGGTATCCTTCCCCGCGGCCTATGGCTCCAGTCGGCGCCAATTCATAGGCCAGAGGATGAATCATCGAAGATTTGGACGTAGGGAAGTATCCAATCAGCGTGGCTTCCAACCTCACGGGAGTCGCTGAACATAGGCTACGCGCATTCGAGGCAGCCGGTCTCCTGGAACCATCCAGGACTGAAGGTGGTACGCGGCTGTACTCCGATGCAGACCTGGAATTGATACAAAAGATCGCGGACCTGAGGGACAAGGGAATCAACGCCGCAGGCATCCGAGAGATTTTGAATATACCGGACAACGGGTCCACTGATGAACAGTCCAACGGCGACAGCACGGATGACGGTTAGCGGACAGACCAGCATACGGCTGTGTGACCCGTTAGAAGGTAGCCAATTGTGGTTACCTTTTTTCTTTATAGCTGCTGTCACTGAATGGGTCACACGATAAACTGGATCATACTCGCTCTTGTCAGCGCCATCGCTTTTTCAGCGTACGCCATTGTGCAGAAGTACGCTTTTCAAAAGTATTCCATCAACGTGTACGTCTTTGGCCTTTTCGGTGGTGTGGTCCATCTGGCTATAGGCTCAACCATACTGATCATCAATCCCTTACCAGAGGGCTGGGTTTCCCTTCCTGTCATGGCGGTCCTAGCTGCCGGAGGCTTCAGCGCAATTGTGAATTTGATGATTTTCACTGTAGTGCGCCGTGAAAAGAGATCAGCCGGATAGTGCCGGTCGTGGACACCAACCCAATGTTCGTTGCAGTCCTTGCGGTGTTCTTTCTTGGGGAAAACCTCACCCCGCTTAAATGGCTAACCATAGGTATGGTACTTACGGGAGCGCTTATTGCCTCACTGCACCAGTCACTGCCAGGAAGTCGCGTAAAGATAGGCAGGCAGTTCTTTATCTTGCTTGCCGCCAGCTTTGGCATGGCAGTAATGACTATTCTTGCCAAATACGCGCTCGGCCACCTGGAGACAGCGCACGTCTATGCCCTATTTACCAGCGCGTGGGCTCCTGTTTACGTTGGTGCGGTGCTACTTTCAAGGTCATGGGCGGAGGCTAAGCAGACCATCCGGAACAGAAGCGCCCTTTCCATCACAGGCATAGCCTTTAGTGCGCAGTTAATTGCCATCGTTACGGGAATGACGGCTCTTGCTCTCGGGCCCGCATCTCTGGCTTCCGCCATCATGGGTACCAGGCCGTTGATTGTACTGGCATACATGACCTTCGTTGGCTTCTTCCTGCCCCGGATACTTTCAGAGCCTTCCACCAGAAGCTCGCTTATGGCAAAAGGAACGGCCGCAGTCCTCGTCACAGTGGGCGTGGGCACTATGGCTTTCACGTAAAACATCAGCTACTCAAAAAGAGGGGGCGCAAATGCGCCCCCTCTTTTTATTTACTCGCAACCACGTCCCTACTCGCCAGGGATTTCGCCCCACTCCAGCGGCTGCATGACGTTCTCTTTGTAATCATCAACCGTGATGCCGGAGAACTTGCCGGGGAGCCATGGCCAATAACGGGCCAGGACGCCACCGTCAACGTTGATGTTCTCTCCCGTAATCTGCTGCGCGTCATCTGACGCTAAAAACACCGCCGTCTTGGCAATGTCCGCCGTCCGGGTGAAGCGGCCCGTGGGTATGCCCTCCAACGCCTCCTGGCGGGTGAACGACGTGTAGGGGCGGTCTGCTCGGTTAACCACGCGGGGTGTGGTGCCGGGGAAGATGCCCTCTCTGTACAGTGCATGCTCCATGGAGGTGGGTGTAATACAGTTCACCCGGATGCCGTAGCGGGCCATGTCCATAGCAGCCGCACGTGTAAAGTTGAGTAGCCCCGCCTTGCACGTGCAATACGCGAGGTTGCCCGCTTGGCCCTGATGGCCTGCCGTGGAGATAATGGTCAGGATACAGCCCTTCCTCTGCTTGTCCACCATCACCTTGGACACTTCACGGGTGAGCAGCATGGTGCCGGTAAGGAAAATGGCAATCTGCTGGTTCCACTTGTCCAGCTCCACCTCTAGGACGCCCTGCTGGTACTGTTTACCCGCATTGTTCACGAGGATGTCCACGTAGCCAAAGGCATCTGTGGCCTTGGCCACCATAGCCTTGACCGACGCCTCATCCGTAATGTCACCGGGGATGGCAATGGCCTCATGTCCCTTGGAGCGGATATGCTCTGCCGTCTCCTCCGCCACCTCAGGAACAATGTCATTGACCGCCACCCGTGCGCCCTCCTCCGCCATGAATGAGGCAATAGTGCCGCCCATATACTTGCTGGCCCCGGTTATGAGGGCCACTCTTCCTTCAAGTCTCATTTTGCTTCCTCCTTTGTTTTCATTGTCACGCTATGCACAAAAAGAGAGGGGGCCTGTTTGAAAGCAGGCCCCCCTCTTGCCAGTCGTACTGAATGCACAGTGGCCTTGGTTTATACCACGTTGAACGCGCAGTTCACCCAGACTGAGTTGAAGATGTGGTAACCAGCAAAGTCACCCCAGTTGATCTTGGCGCCAAGCTCAGTCATGGCGCCTGCAAGGGCAATCCAGATGAGTAGCTCCCACTGGGCGTGCTCCTCAAATTCATCACGTGTGAATTTGTTCCAGGTGTTGAACTTGTTGGCCACCATTTCGTCGTAGCGGACCTTGTCCGCTGCAATGTCAGGGTGGATGCGACCTTTGTCCCAGCCGGAGTTGTTAGCGTGCGACCAACCAACACCGGCAACCAGCGCAACCTTCCAGGGGCTTGCCTTGAGAACCTTGGCGGTCTCTCTGCCAAGGTCAAAGGCACGCTGAGCGGAGATTGGGAACACCGTGTTCTCGTCAATGGGCGTGCAGCCGTCTGCAACCCGGTCTCGCAGGCCAAAGGGGTCAATGGAAACGGGGACCACGGGCGTCTTGAAGTCCCACTTTCCCCAGTTCAAATGTGTCAGCACACCGTTGAAGGTGTGGGCAACGCCGCCGGGGTGCAGATTCTCCAGGGAGTAGGTGGGGTCCCAGCCAGC
>JAQBVZ010000190.1 GCA_027625205.1 Chloroflexota bacterium | reverse complement strand
CGGGGTACCAGTATTCCAAAAGGCCCTCACGGGGGAACAGCGTCCGCACGTCATGCTCTGGAGCCGTGGTGGGAATAGCTTGGACCGCCGCTTCAACCTGTTGCGTTGGCTTGCTCTCTATGACCATCTTCACCCTCCTGAATGTACGCGCGGGCATTCTTCAAGCATGCTGCAATTGTTCCGAATGTACGACGTAAGGTACTGACTGTCAAGGTAAATCAGCCATCAATCGACGCTAAAAAGGTGCGTTCCAGCGCCTGACGCGCAAATTTCAGCCTTCTCATTCATCAGAGCGCTGCTTCAACCTACAGGGCGGAACTTGGGCAGCGTGACTTCATCCGTGACGTCATGAAAGGTCACCTGCAGCGCCATGCCAACCTTGATGTGTTCTTCGTCGAACGGGACGTCCACAAGGTTGGTTGGCATCCGTGGGCCTTCCTCTAGCTCAACGACCGCCGCGATATAGGGCACAACGTCACGGAAAGGAGGTGTGGGGCCGCGCTCCACAATGGAGTAGGCGTACAGCGTTGCCTTGCCGCTGGCCTGTATCCACGTCACGTTGTTGGAATAGCAATTTGGGCAGATGTCGCGTGGGTAGAAATAGGCGTCGCCGCACTCATTACACTTGCGGAGCCATAGCTCATGGGCCTTGGCCTTCTCCCAATAGTAGTCAGATTCGGGCTGCGAGTTAGGTAACGGTAGCTTGTATGGCTGTTGTGTCATATGTGCCTCTTATGGATTGATAATCAGTATTGCCGATAGGCTCCCGTTCATGGTTCGAGAGCCTCACCACGAACGGGGAAACGCTTCCACCTATCAGTCCACTCCCAAGACAACGGTGCCGGTTGACGACAGGAGGCCGCCGGTGCCGTTCACTAGGCTGAGTTTCGGGTCTTTCAGTTGGCGTTCACCGGTCTCCCCTCGTAGCTGGCGCACCGCCTCAACAATGAGGAAGACGCCGTACATGCCAGGGTGCGTGTAGGAGAGGCCGCCGCCGCTGGTGTTGAGGGCCCAGTCTCCGCCGGGCGCGGTGCGTTGGTTGGCAACCCAGTCTGGACCTTCACCGGGGCCGCAGAAGCCAAGCGACTCTATGGTGGCAAGCACGGTGTAGGTGAAGGAGTCGTAGATCATCGTCAGGTCGATGTCGCTGTGTGTGACGCCCGCCATCTCCAGGGCACGCGGCCCGGTGACGTGAGCGGGAGTGACTGTCATGTCAGGCATCTGGTGCAGCAACGAGTGGTCATGGTATTCAGCCGCGCCCAGCACCCAGACGGGCTTCTTTGGCAGGCTCTTGGCCCGCTCCGGCGTCGTGACTATAACTGCGGCGCCAGCGTCGGTTACAAGGCAGCAGTCCAGGAGATGGAACGGTCGCGCTATCCACCGGGAGTTGTGGTAGTCATCAAACGTCATAGGGTCGCGCATCATGGCCTTGGGGTTCATCTGCGCCCACTTACGGGTTGAGACCGCAATTTCAGACAGGGCCTGCCGGGTGCGCTCCTCACCATACTGGTGCATGTAGCGTGACGCGGCCATGGAGTAGTTAACAGGCGGGCCAATGATGCCGTAGGGCGTGTCATATTGCGCGCCTGGCACGTTGGGGTCGCGTCCGTAGGGATAGCGTGCGCTGCGCCCCGCCTGACCGTGGGTGATGAGCGCAACCTCACAATAACCCGCGTTGATGGCGGCCATGGCGTGAGCAATGTCTATAACAAAGGAGGAACCGCCCACGGAGGTGCTGTCTGTGTAACGCGGTTTGATGCCCAGGTACTCGGCAACGTCGTAGCCCCAATAACCCGCCGTGAGGAAGCCATCGATATCGCCTACCGTAAGGCCGGCGTCGGCAATCGCGTTCCTTGTCGCCTCCATATGGAGGGTAAGCGCGGACTTGTTGGGCACAATCCCTATCTCATCCGACTCCGCCACTCCAACAATAGCCACAGACTTGGATAAGTCAGCCATAAATAAAGGCCTCCGTTGTTTCCTTATTCCTCGTCGCTCAGCGGCATCTCTTTGAGACCGCTGGAGACTGTAAACTCCGCTTCAGTTACCGCCTGGACTTCTTCAGGAGTGTAGCCAGGGGCAATCTCCTTGAGCAAGAACCCGTCAGGGGTGATTTCGAATAGCCCCAGGTTGGTGGCCAACAGGCTAACGACGCCCACCGCTGTTACCGGCAGCGAACATCGCTTAAGGACACGAGGGGTGCCGTCCTTGGTGGTGTGCTCCATGGCAATGAACACCCGCTTGGCAAGGTCCATGGCCCCGCCAATGGCCCCGCCCTTGCTCCCGGCCGTCTTCCAGTTGGCAAAGTCCCCGTTCTCAGCCACCTCGTACGATCCCAGGACGGTCACGTCAACGTAGCCTCCACGTATCAGACCAAAGGAGTCAGCGTGATGGACGATGGAGCCGCCGGGCATCATGATGACGTACTCCGCACCAGCATTGACCAGGTACAGGTCTTCCTCACCCTCCATGGCCTGGGGGCCGTAGCCAATAACGCCGTTCTCCGCCTGAAAGGTTGGCGTGTTGACCGGGTCCACGTAGTTGGAGCAGAGGGTGGGCATGCCAACGCCAAGGTTCACCACCCAGCCTTCCTGGAACTCCATGGCCAGCCGGGTGCATAGCTCCTGCCGTGTCAGCGGACGTTTTGTCATCTTTCTTATTCTTACCTGACCAATTCCCAAATGCCATCGGGCGCTGGCGGTATTAGCACCACCCTGTCAACAAAGATGCTTGGCGTGTGAACGTGATCCGGCTCAATGTCGCCAGGCTCCACCAACTGTTCCGTCTCAACAATGGTCACCTTTGCGGCCTGGGCCATTATGGGGTTGAAGTTACGCTGGGAGAGTCGGTAAAACGCGTTGCCATAAGCGTCAGCCCTGTACGCCCGTACAAAGGCATAGTCCGCGGGCAACGGGTATTCCAGCAGGTAGTCCTTGCCGTCAATAGTCCTCTGCTCTTTGCCCTCAGCAAGCTCCGTGCCAACGCCCGTACGTGTGTAGAACGCGCCAATGCCTGCCCCCGCAGCCCGGATACGCTCAGC
>JAQBVZ010000189.1 GCA_027625205.1 Chloroflexota bacterium | reverse complement strand
AAGGCGCAACTTGCAGCAGCGGGCTTCCGCGCCACAATCGATTCACGTAATGAACGCATGAACGCCAAGATACGGGACGCGCAGCTCCAGAAGGTGCCGTACATGCTGGTGGTGGGTGACCGGGAGGCTGAGGCAAATGAAGCGGCGGTCCGTTTGCGCAATGGTGAGAACCCTGGCGCAATGCCGGTTGCTGAGGTTGTGGCCCGCCTTCAAGCGGACGTAGAAGCAAAGGTATAACTATGAAAACTGGTGTCAACATTCTCAACTTTGGACCCGGCGCTGAGCCGCAGTCGTTACTGAAGTGGGCGCAGGTGTCTGAGGAGCTTGGCTATCACTCAGTCATGATTTCAGACCATATTGTGGTCACGCAGGACCTGGCGGAGCGCTACCCGGAGCCGTACTACGACCCCTTTGGCACGCTCACCTGGCTTGCGGGCCAGACCAGCCGTGTCATGCTGGGCACCACCGTTTGTGTGCTGCCGTACCGCCACCCCGTGCTCATGGCCAGGCTTGGGGCCAACATTGACCAGTTCAGTGGGGGTCGCTTCATCTTTGGTGTGGGCGTTGGCGGTGTGCAGAAGGAGTTTGAGGTGCTGGGCGTGCCTTTCAAGGAACGTGGCGCCCGTGCTAACGACTACCTTGCTGCCATTGAGACGCTGTGGACCAATGAACAGGCCACCTATGAGGGGCGGTTTGTGTCCTTTGAGAATATCTACTGCCCGCGCCCTGTGCAGTCGCCGCACCCGCCCGTGTGGGTTGGGGGCAAGAGTGAGGCCGCGCTCCGGCGGGCCGTACGCTTTGGCGATGGCTGGCACCCCAACCGCCTTACGTTTGACTGGTTGCGGGATGAAGGTCTGCCTGGCATACGGCGGTTGGCTGAAGAGGCGGGCAAGCCGGTCCCTGCGTTCTGCCCACGTATCCGCCTCAACATCACGGAGTCTGCCTTGCCTGAACAGGACCGGCCCATTGGGGACGGGAGCTTGGAGCAGGTGCAAGGGGACATAGCCGCTCTGGAGGCTGCTGGGGCTGAACACCTGATACTCGACTGGTTCACCGGCGACGTTGAAGCCACTCGTGACCATGAGCGCGGATGGGGCATGCTCCGCCTCATTGCTGAGCAGGTACTGGACCTCAAGGCAGAGAAACTCAGGGAGCGCGCCCAGACCGTGGGCCCTTTGCTTTTCCCCGATCCGTGAGAAATATGCCCGCATGGGCCATCGTGTGCGGCTAGATGGTCATTGGCCTGCGGGAGTACAATGCGCCGGTGACTAGCCAGAAGCAAACTGGGCCGATAGCAGTGGTGGGAGCGACCACCTGGGGTATCACGTTGGCCATTGTTCTGGCAAGGCAGGGCATACGCGTACAGGTCCTGGCCCGTACCCAGGAAGAAGCTGGGCTGCTTGAGCTTGAGCGAGAGCACGCGGCCCGTTTGCCCGGCTATACGTTTCCCGCCTCCATGCACGTTACCGCAGCAGCGTCCGAGGCTTTTGATGGCGCGACCGCTTTAATCTACGCCGTTCCCGCTACCCATATGCGGAGCAACCTCCAAGCAACGGCCAATGCTATCTCCGGTACACCACTGATCATCAGCGGTGCAAAGGGACTTGAGCGCGGGTCCAGCAAGCGCATGAGCGAAGTGATGACAGAGGAATTGCCACAGGCGCTGCACAGCCGTGTGTGCGCTCTGTCAGGGCCAAACCTGGCCAAGGAAATTGTGAGAGACAAGCCCGCGACAAGCGTGGTCGCATCTGCTGACGCACGATCGGCGGAAGAGGCGCAAGCCGCCCTGAATGTAGGCGCCTTCCGCGTGTACACCAACACAGACATCATTGGCGTGGAGCTTGGCGGGGCGCTGAAGAATATCATTGCGATTGGCGCAGGTATATCGGACGGCCTGGACTACGGCAACAATGCCAAGGCTTCATTTTTGACACGAGGGCTGGCTGAAATAGCGCGGCTTGGCGTGGCGGCGGGAGCCAACCCGCTGACATTTGCTGGCCTTGCTGGACTTGGTGACCTGATGACCACCTGTTACAGCCCGTTGAGCAGGAACTACAGGCTGGGCACTGAGATTGCACAAGGTAAAAGGCTTGAGAACATCCTGGCAGAGATGGGTGAGGTGGTGGAGGGCGTCAACACCACGCCAGCAGCCCTGGAGATGGCTCAAGCGTTGGGTGTTGAGATGCCAATTACAGAATTGACTAACAGGATTCTCTTTGAAGGGTTGGGCATCAAAGAGGCCGTCTTCCAACTCTTGGCCCGGGAACCCAAGCCTGAATGGGCTGGCATCCAGGACTAGCAGTCGATAGCCGGTCATTCCCTAAACTAATCACCGCTATTTCGCCCCGGAGTCTTCCTCCCCATGCCCCTTGAGCTTGTAGGCATTCTTGGCTCGGCTTTTCTGGTAGGGCTGACGGGCGCAGTTGCCCCAGGCCCGCTGCTGGCCCTAGACATCAGAGAGTCGGTGCGGCTGGGCGTTAGGGCCGGTGTGTTGGTGAGCACTGGTCACGCGGTGGCGGACCTTGCAATGGTCATGGCGTTGGCTGTGGGTATTAACCGTATCGTTGATACTGAGCTTGCGCTGGCTGTGATGGGGCCCGTGGGCGGAGGCTTTCTGCTCTGGATGGGGTGGAGCATGGCGCGGAATGTTCCAGCAACCGCCCCATGGAGCGACGGCCACGCGCGGCTGCCAGCACGCTCCATCGCCTATCCATTGTTGGGAGGAGCGCTGGTCAGCGTGGCCAACCCTTTCTGGTTGCTGTGGTGGCTCACCGTGGGAAGCACGTTCCTTGTCTCGGCAAGTCCCCAGGGGACGGCGGGCACCTATACCTTCTATGTTGGGCACATCCTGGCAGATTACGTATGGTATATAGCGGTGGCCGCAGCGTTGGGGTCAGGCCGGCGCTTTATGAGCGACGGCGTGTACCGGCTGATGATGCTTATCAGCGCTGTGTTGCTGGGCCTTGTGGGGATTGCCTTCGTAGTCAAAGGGATTGCTGCGGCCATCAAGTAGATGGGTAAGCCTACGCCTTGCATCGGAGAGATACCCAGTCATC
>JAQBVZ010000188.1 GCA_027625205.1 Chloroflexota bacterium | reverse complement strand
AACGTGTGGTGAACTACAGTTCCCGCGGGCAGGACGTTGTGGTGTTCTTCCAGCCGGGTACAACGTCAGCCTTGGGGAGCAGCCTCATTGTCAACTCCAGGGATATCGGGTCAACGGGCGTGTTTGACCCGCAGGTGGACGGACGCAAGCTCACCTTCAGCCTTACTGGAGACCGCATAGTGGACGACCAGACCGGCAGTCAGTGGAACGTCTTTGGCCAAGCCGTAAACGGGGAGTTGCAAGGAAGCCGGTTGCGAGAGGTCCTTCACGGAGACCATTTCTGGTTTGCATGGGCCGCCTTCAAACCGGCCACCGTTATCTATCAGAGCGATTAGACGCTTCATCCCCTGGCAGTCTGTGTTGACGCTACCGTGCCGTCTCCCTATAGTGAGCGATAGTCAAACATGAGAGAGAGCAGCATGGAAGTAGTCCTCAGCGCCCCTCGAGGGTTTTGTGCGGGAGTGGTCAGAGCCATTGAGATTGTGGATCTCTGCCTGGAACGCTTCGGCAGCCCAATCTACGTGCGCCATGAGATTGTTCATAACCACTACGTGGTGGAGAGCCTTCGTCGCAAGGGGGCCGTGTTCGTTGAAGAACTGGGTGAAGTCCCGGACAACTCCACCGTTGTGTTCAGCGCGCACGGCGTGCCCCCCTCAGTCTGGGAAGAGGCTGAAGCGCGGGGCCTCCACGTCATAGACGCCACATGCCCCCTCGTCACAAAGGTCCACGTGGAGTCGATTAAGTTCTCAAAGGACGGGTACACCATCATCGTAGTGGGACATGAGGGTCACCCGGAAGTCATGGGCACCATGGGGCAGTCGCCCAACGTGTCTCAGCTAGTGGGCACCACGGAAGAGGCTGAACTGGTCCAGGTGCCGGACCCGGATAGAGTGGTAGCCCTCACGCAGACAACCCTCAGTGTGGAAGACACCCAGGTCGTGATGAACGTCCTTAAGCGGCGGTTCCCCAACATCACCAGCCGTAATGACATCTGCTACGCCACAACCAACCGACAGGCAGCGGCCAAGGAGCTTGCTCAAGTAGTGGACGTGGTCCTGGTGATTGGCGCCGACAACAGCTCCAACTGCAACCGGCTGCGAGAGGTGGCTGAGGCGATGGGCGTTCCCGCGTACCTTATCGACGGTCCCGACAACCTGGACCCAAGCTGGTTGGACGGAATACAGCGAGTGGGCATCACCTCGGGCGCATCCACACCTGAAACCCTGTTGGAAGCGGTTATTGACCGGCTGGCCCCGGATAGCGTTACAACGCTGGAAGTCACCAGGGAATCTGTGGTGTTTGTCCTGCCAAAAGAGTTGCAGACCCAAGGGGAAAAATGGGCGCGCACTAGAGAATAGCCTCTGCGCCCAGATGCCCCGCCCTCCCCCAGCAACTCTGAATTATACGGTGCGCGCGGCCTCAGCTATCACATTGGCTGCTGCCTTGGTACCGCCCTCAGGCTGGCCGTTGGTGCCTATCCGTAGCTCACCGCTCTCCAGCACCGCCCACACGGATTTAGAGATCACCTCAGACGCCTCATGCTCACCCAAGTAGTCCAGCAGCATGCTGAGGGTCAGCACTTGCGAGATGGGGTTGGCCAAATCCTTGCCGGCAATGTCCGGCGCAGAGCCGTGGATGGGCTCAAAGAAGGCGTGGTGGTCACCAACGTTCCCTGATGGGCAGAGGCCAATGCCGCCAATAGTTCCGCCGCCAAGGTCACTCAGGATGTCGCCCAGGAGGTTCTCCATGACCAGCACGTCAAACTGCTGTGGCCGCATGACTAGCGCCTGGGCGGCAGCGTCTGCGTAGAGATAGCTGCGCTGAATGTCCGGGTACGCTTCGCCAACCTCATCAAAGATGCGGCGGAAGAAGGCAAAGGTGCCCAGCACGTTGGCCTTGTCCACGCACGTCACACGCTTAACACCGTCGTCCGGCGCGCCGGTACCCCGCTTGCGGGACTGCTCAAATGCATAGCGGACCACACGCTCCACACCAACGCGCGTCATCAGCATGGTGTCCGTCACAGCCCAATCATTGCCCACGGAACGGCCACGAGAGGCGTAGAGCCCTTCCGTGTTCTCCCTCACCACCAGATAGTCCACATCACCTGGCTTGAGGCTCAACGGCGCGGGTACATTGGGGAGCAGACGAATAGGCCGCGTGTTGGCGTACGTGTCCAGCGCCGGACGCAGCGTCCCCGCCACGCTTCCCGCCTCCGTGCCGTCCCGCTTGTTCCTGACCCATGGCAGACCTGCGGGACCCTTCATAGTTACGTCCGCGTCCAACGCAGCCTGCACCGTCTCCGGCGCTATGTTGGTCCCTTCCCGTTCATACAGTCCAGCGCCACCTTCATGGAACTCAATATCCAGATGAAAGTCTTCCAGCCGTGATTCAACTGCCCTCAGCACGGTGAGAGATGATTCAACCAACTCCTCACCAATGCCGTCACCCTTGATAACGACGACCCGGTAGTTACGTGGCTTGTCTGACGAGGAACTAGTCATGCAATGGACTCCTAATTCACGTTGCTGGCAGAGGCGGACGCTTACGCTGACGCGGCTGCTCCGCTTCAGCGCAAGGATACTCCAGGCCACGGGAGGCTCGCCCGTGGAGGAGAGTCATTGTCGCAATTCTTAGGTGCTACAATCAAGCCTCGCCAAGCCTGAAGCGTGGTGTGGTTATATGAGCGCATGCTAACTGAGGCCGAGTTACAGACTATTGAAGAGGCAGCCGTTAGGTTGGCCCGGGAATCTGGCAAGATTCTCATGGGCTACTTCCGCAAACCATTGGAAGTGTCCTATAAGCTGGAGAACCGTCGTAGCCCCGTAACGGACGCTGACCACGCCAGTGACGCCTACCTCCAACAGGAGATAAAGCGCCTGTTCCCGAACCACGGCATCATCTCTGAAGAGACCGAGAATGAGGATGGCGCGCCCCAAGACGCCGAGGTCCTATGGATTCTTGACCCCTTGGACGGCACCAGCAATTTCATGAACGGCCTGCCGGTCTTTGGAGTCTCCATTGGGGTGGTGGAGCGTGGCAAACCGGTGGTGGCCGCCATCT
>JAQBVZ010000187.1 GCA_027625205.1 Chloroflexota bacterium | reverse complement strand
CCCGCCATCATGATGAACACCCACTCCGTGCCGTGGTTCTCCGCTATAACGCCGCCCAGGCCGCCGGCAAAGCTACCCACGCCGAAGATTGCCAAAGACGTGAAGCCATAGGCACGGCCATGGAATCGATCTGACGCAAAGTCAGCGATGAGCGCGTTGTAAGACGGCGCGGCCATGAAGTTAAACAATACGAAAGCCGAAGCCGCCACAAGCAACGCAATGCCGGTGGATGCGCCCACAAGCACCATGGCAATCATCGACAGCAACGCCAACGGAATCACCACCACCTGTCGCTTGTAGCGCTGACCAAGCTCTCCACCCACATACTGACCTGCTATGCCAAAGAGCAATGCCACCGTAGCAAAGGAGCCTCCAATGACCACAGGCTCCAAACCAAAGATATCAAACCCCAACCGGCGGCTCAGATGCAGGGGCAGGAAAACCACGGTGCCACGGAAGATGAACCCAAAGAAGCCGTTCAGCATGAAGACAAGGGTGAGTGGCACGGCGCGCGACGCGGTGGATGGTTGCGCAGCGTCGGTCTTTTCAGGCGTCTCGCCGCTGCCAGGCATGTCCTCGGACACCGACGAGAACTGGACCAGCAAGGCGATGGCCACGTTGAGCAAAGCAAAGACGACAAAAGAGGCGCGCCAGCTATATATGCCAGCCAGCAATGCAGCGACGGCCGGGGCCACGGCGGTGCCAAGGCTGCCGCCCATGCCGTGATAGGCCAGGCCACGGGTGCGCTGCTGCACGGAGCGGCTGATAAAGGAGAGGCCTGAGGGGTGGTACATGCCCGCCATGATGCCCATGGCCCCTAATGACACGGCAAGCACCCAGATGTTGGGAGAAGCGGCTGCCAAGAGGCCAAACACGCCGGAGCCAGCCATGGATAGCACCACCACGCGCTTGGAACCCAAGCGGTCTGAGGCGTCGCCTGCGGGCAGAGCAGAGAAGGCGTAGGTCAGCGACGCCACGTTGGCTATGAGGCCCAGGAAGACGAGGCTCACGCCAAATTGCAGGCCAATGACGGCCAGAACTGCGCCGTAGACCAGTTCCACGGCGTGGTTGAGGCCGTGAGCCGCCGAGGTGTACCCCACCACGCGGCGCTCGTTGGCGGTCATCCGGCCACCGGCTACGTTCTCCATGCACGCTCCCAGAATGCGATTGCGAAACAGAAAACGTCCACTGCCTGCGCTGGTTAGGCGATAGCAGCGGACGCTAGTATCGTAAGAATCTTGTTGTCAGGCAGGGCCTATGCCCTTCCATGGGTCTACGGTGGCCCCATCAACGGCCATCTGTGCCAATCCGGTGCGTATGTTTACAAAGCTAACGCCGTTCTGACCAACCGTAAAGCCATACTCGGTGCCCGCCTTCATATAGACGACAGTCCCCGGCCCGCAGACCCTGTCGCCCACCGTGATATCGCCTTCCACCACGTAGAACGTCTCGCTCTGCGTGTGCGTGTGAGGCGGCACCACGCGGCCAGGCTCCAGGTTGTTGACGTAAATCCACGGCCCGGTTTCAAGGTCACCAATGAACCGTTGGCCCAAAGGTCTTGGCTGGCCGGGAGGTGTGTCCTGCTTATGAAGCCAGCGCGCTTCATCCACATGCATAATCACGGAGTCCATGATGATGCTCCTTTTGTACTACGAGGCCTATGCCCTACTTGGCGAAGTTAGGATCCGCAGCTATGACCTCAAGCGTGAACTTGCTCAGGTCCGTGCCACCAACGGCGTCTGTCTGAACGGCGAACCGTGCAGGAAGCGTGTCCTCACTAAAATACTCGCGGTAGACCTTGTTGAAGGGGGCGCGGTTGTTCATGTCAATCATGTAAATGGCCACACGCACCACGTCGTCCATGGTGGCGCCAGCGGCTGCCAAGGCGGCCTTGACGTTCTCCATAGCGAACCGAGTCTGCTCACCAACGTCCTCTGTGTCACATTTGCCGGTGGCAGGGTTCACGCCACGGACGGCCGCCAGGAAAATGAGCCCCGCTGCCTTGACTGCGTCTGGACCCTGACCGTGGGACTGACCACTCTCAACATAGACTTGTTCTTTAGCCATTACTGTTGCCTCCTGGTAGTGCGCTCTTGGTCTCTGTGCGCCGGTGGAAAGCTACACCAACTGGGTTATTCCGTAAAGCGGGGGGGCACAGGTCTCGCATGTAGCCACCTCCGTCAGTTTGACGTCCAGAGGTAATGATAGGGGGCCGAAGTGTAGAATGCGTGACCTCAGGGAGCAAGGCAGTGGTGGTAAAGGAGAAGCCGTGCAGGTTCTAATCCCCCTAGCTATATTCGGAGCCGCGGTGGCTTACGTATGGTGGCGCATCTTCGTCAGAGTTGGCTGGACGCCGTGGCTTGCATTGGTCATGGCCATTCCCATAGCCAATTTGGTCGTCCTTATCATGTTTGCGTTCTCATCCTGGCCAATCAACGACCGAGTGCGAGAGTTGGAGGCAGAGATTGCGCGGCTCAAGGGTGACGACTGGGAATTGCCACCCAGCGCATAGCGGTGTGCCCTAAACGGATGGTAGGATACTTTCTTAGGCCCAGAAGCGGCCCAGTCGTCTTTAGCATCCCTGGAGGGGTGGCAGAGCGGACGAATGCGGCGGTCTTGAAAACCGCTATACCCGCAAGGGTATCATGGGTTCGAATCCCATCCCCTCCGCCATACTTTCATACTTTTTACGCATCACCACTGTAGGAGAACCGTAGATGAAACTGCATGAATACCAAGCCAAGGCCATTCTGGCGACGTACGGCGTACCCGTGCCGCAGAGCATCGTGGCAGGCACCCCTGAAGAGGCCAAGGCTGCGGCTGAAAAGCTAGGCGGCAGGGCCGTTGTGAAGGCCCAGGTCCATGCCGGCGGTCGCGGCAAGGCAGGCGGCGTGAAGGTCGCTGCCAACGCTGACGACGCTGCGGCAATAGCCAAGGCGCTCATCGGCACCACGTTGGTCACGTTCCAGACAGGCCCCCAGGGCGCGCCGGTACACCAGGTACTGGTGGAGCAGACTGTGGACGTGGAGCGTGAGCTCTACCTGAGCATCACCACGGACGGAGGTCGCAAG
>JAQBVZ010000186.1 GCA_027625205.1 Chloroflexota bacterium | reverse complement strand
GCTTGTCTGCCCTAAGCGGCAAATCGTATACTTACCCGCGCCCGTTCAGCGCTAACCGGTTTTTCCAGGTGGTCCATGGCCGTTCTTCAGATGCGATATTTCCCTGACCCTGTCCTGCGCGCCAAGGCAATCAAGGTCAAGGATGTGAATGAGCCTGCCATTCAGCAACTCATAGATGACATGATTGAATCCATGCATTTCTACCAAGGCGTGGGCATAGCGGCCAACCAGGTGGGCTCCCGACACCGCATCTGCATCATTCAGCGGTCTGAGGATGAGGAGCCCCTTGTGCTCATCAATCCAGAGATCACCCGTCGTGATGGTGAGCGTGAGGTGACGGAGGGCTGCCTAAGCCTGCTCCAATACCAGGGCGATATTGTCCGGAGTGAACAGGTGTGGGCTAAGGCTATTGATAGACACGGTAAGCCGGTGAAGTTCAAGGCGGCCACTGAGTTGCTGGCCCAAGCTTTGGAGCACGAGACGGACCATCTGAATGGTAAGGCTTACACTGACCACCTGCGTTCTCCAGATGACCTGTACCAGGTGAAGTCTGAGGATGAGTTGACTGAAGATGAGGCGCCGGTGTCGGACAGCTAATATTCAGTTTGCTAAGCCATACCCGTGGCTAGAGCAGCATGTTACAATTCTCACAATCATTTGCTAGGGTACTTGTCCGCATTGGGTACGCAGCGGACAGCTTTTCCCCACGAGAGGGCCACGTTCTTGAGGAATCTTAACTGGAAGTCGCTCCTCGTCATTATTATCGTCGTTGGCGTAGCGCTATCCTCCCTGATATACAAACAGATTGACTTTGGCCTCTTTGGCAGTAGCTTTGAGCGAGGCTCAGACGATGTCTTGGGGCTCCAGCTTGGGCTGGACCTGGCTGGCGGCGTTCACCTGGTCTATAAGCCGACCGATGATGACATTCAGCCTTCCGACGACCAGATGGATGCGTTGCTCAAGGTTATTGAGCGTCGAGTGAACACTCTGGGCGCTGCTGAACCAAACATTCAGCGGCTGGGCGACGACCGAATCTTGATCCAACTGCCAGGTATAGACGACCTTGACCGAGCCAAGCGGCTCATTGGCGAGACCGCCAGCCTGGAGATATTCGAACGCACCTGCCAGGATGCACTCTGCACCGTGTACACAGACGAAGCCACTGGGCTCACGGGCCAGTCCATTGCAAGAATATCCGCTGGCCAGCACAGCGTTACCAACGCATTTGCCGTCTTCTTTGAATTTGAGCGTAGCGCTATTGGCACCTTTGCGGAGATGACGCAGCGCATTTATGACACCAATGGCACTAACAGCCCTGACCAAATTGCTTTCATCTTGGACGGTGTTGAGTTGGAGACAGTGGGAGTGCGCCAGCCAATCCTGACAGGCACCGGCCAGATATCCGGGAACTTCACTGCTGAGTCAGCCCGTGACTTGTCCATTCAGTTGGAGGCAGGTCGCCTGCCCATAGCTATCGAGTCTGAGATTGAGAGCGTGGTGGACGCCTCTCTGGGCAGCGGGTCTTTGGAGAAGAGCATAGAGGCGGGCATTGTTGGGCTTGCGCTAGTGCTTATTTTCATGGTCGGTTACTACCGCGGCGCAGGCGTAATAGCGGCTCTGTCACTCGTGATATACAGCATCATTGTGCTGGCGGTCTTCAAATTGGTGCCGGTCACACTAACCCTGGCTGGCATTGGCGGGTTCATTCTCTCACTGGGCATGGCAGTTGATGCCAACATACTGGTCTTTGAGCGTATGAAAGAGGAACTTCGCATAGGACGGAACATGGCCTTTGCCATCCAGATAGGCTACCGGCGGGCGTGGCCCTCCATACGGGACGGCAACGTCTCAACGTTACTCATAGCGGTGATCCTATTCTGGTTTGGCACGCAGTTTGCCGCTGGAGCGGTCACTGGCTTTGCGGTGGCCCTGATTATTGGTGTTCTGACTAGCATGTTCACCGCGGTGTTTATCAGCCGCAACCTGCTGGTGCTCGTATCACTATCTCCGTTGCGGAAGCTGCCCGGGCTCTTCAGCCCGGAGAGCATTCCTTTGCGGGGGCCCAGTCGTAGTAGTGGTCAGTCAACCACGGAGAGGGGCGCCTAATGGGACTTGTTCGCCACAGGCGCTGGTTCTTCTCCTTGTCGGCCGTTTTGGCGGCGGCGTCCATCTTTGCGCTCATCATCCCACCGGCTCTCAAACCCGGCATTGACTTTACCGGCGGCACAGCCATGACGGTGCAATTTGATGCGATGGTTGACGCCCAGCTGGTCCGGGACCGTCTCCAGGAGCTTGGTCATGATGGCGCCAACGTTCAGCCGTTTGACAGCGATTCCGCTGGAACAACCAGCGCCTTCTTCATTCGCACGGGTGAACTGGAGCAGGAAGTATTAAACGATGCGGGTGAAGTGATAGACCCAGGCGGACGGAAGGACATTGAGGACGGGCTGAGAACCCTAGCGGGCGTTCAAGTGACCAGCTTTGACGCGGTGTCTGCGTCTGTGGGTGCTGAAACAGTCCGCAACGCCATCATCGCCGTTATTGTGGCAGCCATTGCGGTGCTGCTCTTTATCACGTGGGCTTTCAGGCATGTGCCCAACCCCCTCCGATACGGAGCCGCCGCCATCATTGCCCTCATCCATGACTCACTTATTGTCCTGGGAGTCTTCTCTATCTTGGGCAAGGTGATAGACATGGAAGTAAACGCTATGTTCATTACCGGAGTCCTTACCATCATTGGTTACAGCGTCAACGACACCATTGTGGTCTTTGACCGTGTGCGTGAGAACGTGGCGCGCTTCCAGGGGCTGACGCTTGAGGAAGTGGTCAGCCTCTCCGTGCGTGAGACCATTGGTCGCTCCCTCAATACCTCTCTAACGTTGCTGGTGGTTATAGCCGCGCTCTTCCTGTTTGGTGGCTCTACCATTCAGCCGTTGCTGCTGGTACTGCTGGTTGGTGTGGTGGTGGGTACGTACAGTTCTATCTTCGTTGCCACCCTTTTGCTGGTGGCATGGGAGAACGGAGAGCTTGGACGTTTGGTCCGCAGGCTACCTCTTGTCCCATCCAGCCAGT
>JAQBVZ010000185.1 GCA_027625205.1 Chloroflexota bacterium | reverse complement strand
GGCCATCGCCGCGCCATTGCCAAACGGCGTCTCCTGGGTGCCCGTGACCAAGGGTGCGCTCGGCAGTCTGGCCCTCGGCGGTGCGCTCATGCTCATGTTTCTGGTCTACCGCACCCATGAAGTGAGCCGGGTTGTGCCCATCACCCAGAGCTATCCCATATTTGTCGCCATCATAGCAACGCTCTTCCTGGGCGAGTCGCTGAATCTCATCCACTGGGGAGCAATCCTACTCACGGTGACGGGGGTGGTGCTCATCTCCTTCCAGCGTGTACCCGGCAAAGGCGGCATACCGTTGGGCAGGCCCTTTGTGCTCATGACGCTAGCCAGTCTGGGCATAGCCATATTCAACATTCTGAGCAAGTCCGCGCTGGCTGACATATCCGTCTGGAACATGTACACCATCAACAACCTGAGTGTGGGGTCCGCATTCATCGTAATGTCGTTGAAACGGAGCGTGGTGCGGGAGGCGCTCCTGGTGGCGAGGCGACCCACAGGCGTGTTGTTGATTGTCGCAGTGCTGGGCGTCAACTTTGTGGGGGCCACGCTCCTCTTCTCCGCGTTTGAGGTTGGGCCCGTCTCGTTGATATCAACCATCGCCGGAACGCGGCCAGTGTTCGTTTTCGTATACACCGTGCTGCTCAGCCTGGTCGTGCCACGGTTCCTTCACGAGCCGCTGACGCCACGAGTGCTAGCGTTGAAGTCAGCGTCGATTGCCCTGATTGTGGGAGGCGGGAGTGCGTTGGTGTTGGCGTAGACCTCTGCGCTGCACATAAGCAATGTGATTCTTTTCCTCCACCACGCCCTGCGAGGTTTCTACGAGAGCGAGGGGGTACCCCTCACTCTCCCCAGCAGAGATGGTTTCACCCCCTTGCACGTCCCTACTAAGAATCAGCGACGGCTGCCCGACGCACCGCTGGCTCTCCGCAGGCTTACGGAGTAGGCTACGGCGTGGCCGCGGTGCGGCTCACCACCCCCTATACGGAGGCCGCCTGTGGACTGGGCGACTCTCGCCTTTCTGCACACCGGGCTGCAAGCCTGGGTAAGCATCCTGGATAAGTACAATGTGTCCCGGCTGGTGCGGGATGTACGCACGTATTACCTCATGCTGGGTGTTCTCAGTTTGGGCTTTGGGATTGTGACCATAGTCCTTTTCCCTGTGCAGGACGGGGCTCCCACAACCGCCATTCTTCTTGCAATCGGCTCCGGTCTGGCCAGAGGCTACGCCCTCATGATTACGTTCACTGTCTACCAGACTCAAGAGGTGAGCCGGGTGGTGCCTGTCACCCAGAGCTTCCCTATCTTCGTCGCCATCATCGCCTCCATCTTTCTTGACGAAATTCTGGGGCCTTTGGAATGGGGCGCCATCCTCGTGACCGTGGCGGGTGTGGTGCTGATTTCGTTCCAGCGGGTGCCAGGGAAAGGCGGCATCCCCTTGGGGTTGCCATTCCTTTTCATGGTGGGCATCAGCCTGCTATTAGCTCTCTCCAGCGTACTCAGCAAGGCGGCGTTGGCGGATATTTCCGTCTGGAACATGTACTCATTCACCATCATCTTTGCAGGCGGAAGCTTTTTGACCCTGGGTCTGAGGGCGCACACCATCAGGGAAGCGCTGGCACTGGTGCGTACGCCACGAGGGGTGCTGCTGCCCATAGCGGTGATGCTCGTCACACTGGGAGGCAACCTACTGCTGTTTGCGTCCTTTGAACGCGGGCCGGTATCGCTGGCGTCCACTATCGTCGGCACCAGACCGCTGTTCGTGTTCATTTACAGCGCACTGATCACCTGGCTCTTTCCACGGGTGATGTATGAACCACTGACGCCCAAGGTGGCGGCTCTGAAGCTGGTGTCCATAGCTCTGATTGTCAGCGGTGGGGTGACGCTGGCGCTGCGGTAGGTGCTTGGCTCATGCGTGACGCTCCCCACCCACCACACTTCACGCTCTGGTAGTATCAGCGCACCCCACATGGAGAACTGACCTTGGCCACCGTGGCCCAGCAGGCCCAAGAGTACATGACAGCCCAGGCACTGGATGCCTGGCTTATTTACGACTATCAGGGCATGAACCCCGTCCTGGAAGATGTGACAGGCCCGCTCCACCATGTGACGCGGCCCGTATTTGCGCTGATTCCCCGTGATGGACGTCCCGTGCTTCTTACCCATGCCGTCGACGCAGGGCGCTTCAGCCTGGGCGATGCCTGGGAGGTACTCCGCTACGCTGGTCGTGACGACCTGCAATCGCACCTAAAGCAACTGCTGCCTCCCTTACGACGTATCGCCATGGAGTACTCGCCTCTAGGCGCGCTGCCCCGCGCTTCCCGTGTGGACGGCGGCACTTTAGAGATGGTGCGTTCCCTGGGGCCGGAGGTCGTGCCGTCAGCGGACCTAGTGCAATACGCGACGCAACGTTGGAGTGATAAGGGGCTTGTCACGCATCGTCGCGCCGCCGACGCCCTAGGCCGCATTGTACTGGAGGCGTTTGAGGAGATAGGCCGCAAGGCTGGCACGGGCTTCACGGAGTACGATGCCGCCGAGTTCATACGCGCTCGCTTTGCTGACGAGGGCCTATGGACGGACACTGGCCCCGTGGTGGCAGCCAACGCCCACGCATCGGACCCGCACTTCGAGCCAAACCCAGAGGTGAGCGTGGCGTTCCAGCGTGGCGACTGGGTGCTCATTGACCTCTGGGCGCGAGACCCCGCAGCCGATGGCCTGTTCGCTGACATCACGTGGGTGGCCTACCTGGGCGAGTCAGTGCCGTCAAAGCACCGCGAGGTGTTCAACGTGGTGACGGGCGCACGGGACGCGGCGGCTGATTTCCTCACACAAGCAATCGCCAGCGGTCACGCCGTCCAGGGCTGGGAGGCTGACAAGGTGGCCAGCGACTTTATCACCGAGCGTGGCTATGGCGACTCCTTCACGCACCGGCTTGGTCACAGCCTGGGTCGCGTTGTCCACGCGGGCGGCGTGAACCTGGACGGCCTGGAGACCCATGACACCCGGAGCTTTATTCAGGGCCTGGGCTTCACCATTGAGCCAGGGGTGTACCTACCGGAGTTTGGCGTCCGCTCTGAAATTGACCTGTACCTTGGTCAAAGCGGG
>JAQBVZ010000184.1 GCA_027625205.1 Chloroflexota bacterium | reverse complement strand
ATGGTTTTGAAGACAGGTCAGAGTGGGGCTACTACTCCGCCACATTGTTGTTCCTTGCCCTCACCTTCATGTCCACGCCTATCATCTCCGCTGGCTTGCGACTCGCCAAAGGCCAGTGGCGTCGTTCTATGACTCGTGTCCCTGAGCTCTACGGTGTGGTGGGAATGCTGGGACTCTTGATGTTATTCCCGGCCATTGCGGCGCTACCTCCGATAGAAGGTCGCAAGACAATTTGGTTTGAATGGCCAACCTTTGCACCCATGGGATGGGATGCGGTTGGAGTGCTAGCACTGGTCCTGACCGGTCTCATCATGCTCTGGATGTTGGCCATTCCTGACCTTGCCAAGGTGAGAGACCACTTTCCACCGTCCGGCAGGCAGAAGTTCATCACCTGGCTCGCCGTGGGGTGGGTGGGGAGCGTGCGGCAGTGGCGCATCCATCGCCTTGGCATACTCACCGTAGGCGGCATGTACCTCCTGCTCTTCCCCTTGGTAGCCACGCTGCTCGGGTCGGAGTTGTCAGCGGGTTTGTTGCCCGGTTACAAAGACGCCATTCAACCGGCATACCTGATTATAGTGGGCGTACAAGCTGGGTTGGCACTGACGCTGGTAACCATGTACGTCCTCCGCTCAACCGGAGGGTATGAGCGCTACCTGGGAGTTGACCAGTTCTGGGCTCTGAGCAAACCCCTATTGGCCCTCTCTCTCTTATGGTTCTACTTCTGGTGGTCTAGCTTCATCACCTTCTGGTATGGGCGGCAGCCATCAGAGGTCAACATTATTCGTTTCCTTATGTTTGAGTCTTACCGGTTTCCCTTCTTGATGGCGTTCTTCCTGAATTTCATCATGCCGCTGCTGGCGCTCATGTGGAACCCAATACGGAAGAGCTTGGCCGGGCCTGCCTTAGTCTCCGTCGGCATTCTCATTGGCACGCTGTTTAACACCATCCGCTTGGTGGTCTCCGCGTACTCTGTGCCAGACCCAACCTCGCATTTGTTAGCGGAGTTGCCTAAGGGCCAATTCCCAGGGGCCATTGACCTGCTCATCGTAGTGGGGGGCATCTCCGGCGCTGTTTTGTTGTTCCTGCTTGTCAGCAAAATCATCCCGCCATTTTCACTGTGGGAGATGGGCGAGGGTACCCGGCTGGTCCGTGTGCGTCGGTTTATGAACAGGGAAGTAAGAGTCATTAGTAAGCAGAATTAAGCCCCTCGCGGCGGGGCATGACTGAAAGGTAACGCCAGGATGTATTACCGCAGGACATTAACGGACGAACAGATCAATCGAGAGTTGCTGGGCACTGTGTTCAGCACGCCTCTCTGGTGGGTGCTGTTGGTCAGCGTCTTGGGGATTGTGGTCCTGGGCGCGGCTAGCGCCGTGGGCTTTATGGTGGACCAAGGCCTTCAAGTCACCGGATTAAACCGGCCTGTGTTCTGGGGCTTTTTCATCACCAACTTCGTCTTCTGGGTTGGCATCAGTCACGCTGGCGTTATGATTTCCGCCATCCTCCGGCTTAGTCAAGCAGAGTGGCGCCGACCCATGACTCGGGCTGCTGAGGTCATGACCGTCTTCTCTTTGATGACGGCCGCCATGATGCCCCTTGTCCACCTGGGCCGCCTCTGGCGGTTCTATTGGTTCACTCCCTATGACTTTGCCCGGGGCATCTGGCCTGACGTGCGGTCACCGCTGGTATGGGACCCCATGGCCATAACCACGTATCTCACTGGAAGCGTACTCTTCGTCTATACAGCCCTCATTCCGGACCTGGCGGTCATCCGTGACCGTAGCACCGGCTGGCGGAAAACTATCTATGGCATCCTGTCACTCAACTGGCACGGCAACCCACGGCAGTGGAAGCTCCAAGCAATAGCTGGCATTCTGCTGTCAGCTCTGATATTGCCGGTGTTCGTCTCGGTCCATAGCATCGTGTCCTGGGACTTTGGAGTCAGCCTGGTGCCTTCCTGGCACGTCACGGTCTTTGCGCCTTACTTTGTTATTGGCGCTGTGCACTCAGGCGTCTCAGCGGTGGTCACGCTTATGGCCATCATGAAGAAGATGTACAAGCTAGACAACTACATATGGGAAGAGCACTTTGACGCTGTGGGCAGGCTGCTGGTTGTAGTCGCCACGGCATGGCTCTTCTTCTTCTGGCTGGATCTGGTCTTTGCCTTTTGGCTTGCTGAGGAGCAGGAGCTAACCGTCTGGAGATTACGGCTCTTCCATGCGCCTTGGAGTTGGCTGTTCTTAACGTTCATTGTGTTTTCCTACGTGATACCGGTGCCGCTCTGGCTCTCCCGGCGAGTGCGGCGCAACCTGACACTGATGATCATCACTACACTTATGGTCAACGTGGGCATGTGGCTGGAACGGTTCATCATTGTTGTCCCATCACTCATGCAGAAGGGGCCGCTCACATTTGACTATGCCAGCTACCGGCCGAGCGTGGTGGAGATAACCATTGTTGGCGGCACGTTTGCCCTAGTGGCGTTCTTGATATTGATGTTCAGCAAGTTCTTCCCACTCATCCCGCTCTGGGAGGCCAAGGAAGGCCAGCGGCTGGGGGATGCGATCAAGGTTGGAGCTATTAACGTGCCAGGTATTGTGAAGGAAGAGTAATGTAGCCTCGGGCGGTAGGCGCGAGGGATACGGACAGTGAGGAGACGATTATGAATATGAAAAAACTCTTAGGGCTCTTTCAAGACCCAGAACAAGTGGCGAACGCCGTCACCAATCTGAAGGAGAACGGCTTCCCTGGAGAGGACTTGGACATTTACTCCGGCAGCCCTTACCCGGAGGGCGCCTTTGGCGAGCATGAGCCAGGGCACCGGCTATACGTATTCCCCTTCATCGGCGCACTCGTTGGCTTCACACTCGCGCTTCTGGCCACGGCCGCCACGCAGATATCCTACCCGCTGGTAACCGGTGGTAAGCCCATCTTGAGCATCCCACCCATGACTATCATCGTGTATGAAGGCACCATGCTCGGCGCCCTTATCTTCACCGTTCTCGGCGTGATGTTTGAGTCACGCCTTCCCAAGCGGAACCTTGGCCTATACGACACCCGCATCACTGAGGGGTACATAGGCTTGCTGGTGGAGTGTCCAGAGGAACAGCTGCCCAAGGCAGAGCAGTTA
>JAQBVZ010000183.1 GCA_027625205.1 Chloroflexota bacterium | reverse complement strand
CAATTCAACTCCACTACCCACCGCTTCAGAAACACTTTGAAGCCCGTGGATATTCAGGAAAGCCTGATTGGCATAGAGGCGTATGCCGTTGGCGGCAATTGACACACCATTGGTCATGTTCTCTGCAACGCTACGGTAGAGGTCCTCACTCTGCTCAAGGGCCGCCGCCACCTGGCGGGCCTCTGTGACATCCCTGATGATTGACAACACCGCAGCTTGGCTCTGGTAGGTGATGGGAGTACCAGTGACCTCCAATATCCGCTCAACGCCATCAGTACGGACCGCCCGGCACTCCAATACTGAGGGCGCGGAACCACCGTTCTGACGCACAATCCCTTCTTCTCTCACACGCTGCTGGATTTCAGGGACCATGAAGGCCTCTATCCCTTTGCCAAGGGCCTGGGACGCGTCATCAAGGCCGTAAATATCCAAGAGCGCTTTGTTCACGTAGATACGCTTCCCGTCCACAGCTATGGAGACCCCTTCAGCCATGTTCTCCGCCACAGTCCGATAGAGGTCTTCACTTTGGAGCAACGCTGCGGCGGAGCGCTTACGTTCTGTGATGTCCTCCACCATGGCCTGCCAACACGGTTGGCCGTTAATAGTCACGGGGCTCAGGCTGAGAGATGCATCGTAGCTAGTACCGTCCTTGCGCTTGAACAGGACCTCATGATGAAGCAAGTAGCCTTGTTCACTGGCCAGCCGCAATGCTTCAGCCCTCTCTTGAGGGTTTGTGTAGAGAAAGGCCACATTCCCTATTTGGCGAATGTCTTCCTTTGTATAGCCTCCAGGCCGAAGCATGGCGTCATTGAGGGTAATGAGGTTACCCTCCATATCCGCAATACCAATGCCAATGGGTACACGATCAAACAGGGCTTGGTAGAGCTCTACGCTCTGGGCAAGCTGGCCTTCTGCAACTTTGCGGTCTGTGATGTCCCTGATAATGCCCAGCACTGCAGGCTGGCCTTGGTAGGTAATCGTGGCCGTTGATGTCTCTACCACACGTTCCTCACCGGTCATGCGCCGAATCCGGTATTCCACCCGGTCCGGCACCTGTTCACCCCGTTGTCTGGCCAACCAGAGGTTAAGAACCCGCCCGCTGTCTTCTGAAACAATGAACTGGTCAATGGGTTGGCCTATTGCCTCCTCTTCATCCTCAAGGCCATGTATCTCCGCGAAGGCTTTGCTTACATATACGCGTTCAGTGCCCACAGCCACGGAGACCCCTTCCGCCATGTTCTCCGCTATCACGTTACCCATCTGTAGCCGTTCCACATTGCGAGTGCGGGCAGTGATGTCTCGAATGAGCGCAAGGGAGGCTGGCTGCCCTTCATAGGTGATGTTGGCAGGGGTCACCTCCAGCACCCGTCGTTCTCCATCAGGGCGCTGAATTCGGTATTCAATGGTTAAAGGGACGTCCTCTCCTCGCAGCCGGGCGTTCCGGGCCTCATTTACGGCCCTCCGGGAATCAGCGTCCATGAACAAGCTCATGCTTTTCCCAAGGACTTCGGATGCGTCCGTGAGTCCATGGATACGCAGATAGGCGGGATTTACGTATACCCGCTCATCTCCAACCGTAATAGCAACCGCTTCAGCCATGTGTTCCACGATGGTCTGGTACAACTCTAGACCGCTCCAATGAGCCCCCTTAGGGCTCTTCTCCCTGGCATTCTCTGCACGCTTTGGCGCTGACTGTTTCTGATGTGCCATGGTCTCCCTTCGATACCCCGCAAGGGGGCTAAGCCCGGTGTGGCAACTCTACCGGCTGGAGCAAGAGACACGTCGTTCAATGTCCCGCCGCCGTATCCCGACTACGTTGCGACAATGCGCCAGCCTCTATTTTGACTCAGATTAGCAGATTAGAGGTGAGGAAATCGTTAGGAAATCACCTATGACTCTGGTTTTCATCCTGACATTCCCCAAGTGTCGTCGTTGTACTCAGTGAAACCCAATGGCGGAGGAGGATGTGATGAGATTTAGGAGATGGGCACTGGTTGCTGGAATGGCGGGGCTGCTGACAGCCCTCAGCGCGGGGGCTGTCCTTGCTGCGCCACGGAGTCAAGAAGATCCTGAGGTGACAACCACGGAGGCAGCGGTGGAGCAACACGGGTACTTGGGCATAGCCTTGGCGCCTGTAACTGACTCGGTGAGAGAGGCGCTTGAGATTCCGGAGGATGTAGACGGGCTTGTTGTACGACAGGTCAATCCGGAAGGTCCAGCGGCAGGGGCTGGTATCGAGCGAGGTGATGTCTTAACTGCTATCAACGGCTTGCCGTCGACAGACATTAAGTCGGTCCGCGCGGCCCTTGAAGGCCTACAGCCCGGCGAGGCTGTGACGCTGACACTATACAGCGACGGTGCGTTGGCTGACGTAGCGGTCACATTGGGCGAGGCGCCTGACCGCCCCGGCAACAAGCCGCATCGCCCGCAGGCTCCCCGTTGGCTCATCCAGGCACAGCGGCTCATAGGTGCATACCCCAACCTGCTGGACGGTGAGTTGCGGTTAGTAAATGACGAGGGTGACGTTGTGACGTTCAATGTAACGCCAGGCGAAGTGGTCACCACGGGCGAAGACACCCTGACCATTCAGAAGAAGGACGAGTCAGAAGCCACGTTTACTCTGAACGAGGAGTCCGTTGTGCTCCAGAATGGTGAGCGGGTTGAACTGGATGCACTTGAAGAGGGTTCACGCGTAGTGGTGCTGGAGCAGGACGGTGAGGTAAAGGCAGTTATTGCCAGCCCGTTCCGCAACCACCGGCAGGGCCCACGGGTGAATGTCAGGCGCTTTGACGCCTCATCTCTGCCCCCGGAAGTCCGGGAGCACCTGAGGGGAATTGAGGGTGAACTCCGGGAGCGGTTCGAGAATCAGGCCAACGGCCTCCCTGGGATGCGACACCGCATTGATGGCCTTGAGCGTCACATGCGGGGCCTACACGAGCGCTTGGAGAATTTGGAGCAGAGTGGTGACACTGACCCAGTTGGCTTCACCACCAGCGACCAACAAGCCTAACGCGGTTCTCCTCAAGGCTGTGGCCTAAGGAAACCCCATTAAGAGGGGTCTTGGATTTCTCCAAGGCCCCTCTCTTTTGTCTCTTGTTTCCGTCAACCGTTCTATAGCGCCCGCGGGGGGA
>JAQBVZ010000182.1 GCA_027625205.1 Chloroflexota bacterium | reverse complement strand
CCGAGTAGATCTTATAGCGGACATCCACAATTTCATCCGGCACGTTCTTTACGTCATACATCAGCCACTCCATACGCTTCCGCACGGATTCCAAGGTGAGTCCACCAGTGGCCTTCCGGCTCCGTTCTAGCACGTCAATCATGCTCTGACGGTCATCCAGAGGCATGAGCATGCCGGTGTTCATTACCAATCTCTCTACCCTGTCCGGGTGTTCCGCTGCAATCCACGCGCCTACCATTGCGCCTAGGGACTCACCGCTGATGCTCACCTCCTTTGCGCCAATGGCGTCCATGAAGGCCAGGACGTGGCTGGCAAAATCAGGGATGTAGAACTTGACGTCAGGCTTGCCGGTGTAGCCGTGGCCCACCATGTCTATGGCGTAGACGTGGAAGTGCTCAGCGTGGGCGGCCATGTTGCGGGCATACGCCTCAGCGTGTCCGCCAGTGCCGTGGAGCAAGAGCAGCGGAGGCCCGTCTCCGGCTTCTACGGCGCGAGTCATGACGCCGCCAGCATCGTAGTACGTCTGCTTAATTTCCATGCCCAGCAATTCAGTCCAAATGCTCATGTCCCCTCCCTGAGGTGATAACGGTTTGTGAATATCACGGTCTGCGCTGACTGGCGAAAGGGACGCCCACCCGTACAGCTACACTGCCAGATAGGCGTTCTTAATTTCCTGATTGGCCTCAAATTCCGCTGCTGTCCCCCTGTACTGGGTCTGGCCGCGGTCAATGACGTAGACAACATCAGCCAGTTCACCGGCAAACCACAGATTCTGCTCTGAAATGAGCATGGTCAAATTCTGCTGTTTCAATTCCTTGAGTTGCCCCAGCAACTGCTCCACCACCACGGGGGCAAGGCCCTCACCAGGCTCATCCAAAATGAGGAGGTCAGGGTTGCCCATGAGCGTGCGAGCAATGGTGAGCATCTGCTGCTCACCTCCGCTGAGACTGCCACCCTGACGGTTCTTGAACCGCTCCAAGGCTGGAAAGACTGAGAAGACTTTTTCTATAGTCCAACCGCTTCCACTGTCGGTCCCCTTTTTCCGTCCCACGTCCAGATTTTCCTGCACGGTCAGTTGAGGGAATATCCGTCGGTCTTCGGGTACGTACCCCAGCCCCAATTGTGCCAATTTATGGGGGGGCATACCGGCGATGTCTTTCCCCTTGAACGTGATTTTACCTGAGCGGGGAGGAGTGAGGCCCATGATGCTGCGCAAGGTAGTGGTCTTGCCCACACCGTTTCTGCCAAGGACGAAAACCACCTCACCCTCAGCCACGTCAAGGGAAACGTCAAAGAGTACATGGCTCAGGCCGTAGTAGGTGTTGATGCTAGTGACTTCAAGCATTGCTATCCCCGTGACCCAAGGTATACGCGCCGGACGTCCTCATTGGCTCGCACATCGTCAGGGTCGCCCTCAGTCAGGACCGTTCCTTGATGCATCACCGTGATCTTTTCAGCCGTGCCAAAGACCACGTCCATATCATGCTCTGTAAATACAACAGATAGCCCGCGGGTCTTTGCTATGTCCCTGACCATGGCCATCATGTTCATGCGCTCTTGAATGGACATGCCCGCCGTGGGCTCATCCAAGAAAAGGAGGCTTGGCTCAGCGGCCAGGGCTATGGCTACTTCCAAGCGACGACGGTCTCCGTATGGCAGCACTTTGGCTTGACGATAGGCTTGCTCCTCCAGTCCGACACTCGTCAGGATGCTCATGACGTCATCTGTAGAGAGGCCCTTGGCCTTGGAGAAGAAGTTGGAAATCTTCCCGTGGCGCGCAAACCATGCGGTCTGTACATTTTCAAAAGCAGTCAGGTCCAGGAACACACTGGTTATTTGGAACGTCCTTGCCAAACCCATTCGGCAGAGGGCATAGGCAGGCTTGGCAAAGATGTCATCACCGTGGAAAGCCACACTCCCTGAGTCTGGCTTGATATGGCCGGTTATGAGGTTGAACAGCGTGGTTTTACCTGCCCCGTTGGGGCCTATGATGGCCCTAATCTCACCCTTGGGCACGTTGAGGTCAACGCCGTCCACGGCTTTCAATCCACCAAAGTACTTCTTGATGGACTGTACCTTAAGGATATCTGGTTCAACTGCCATGGTTACTAACGCCTCCAGAAGAACCGGAAGATGTCAAAGCCGGTGATGCCACGGGAGAAGCCAATCACTACAACAATAACCAGTCCACCCACTACCAACAGCCAGTGCTCCGTGAAGCGGACCACAATGCGTTCAAGCAATACAAGGACTATGGACCCAACCACCGGGCCAAAGAAATTCCCCACTCCCCCCAACACCGTAGTGATCAGGGGATCAAATGATTTTGGATAGAACGCGGCATCAGGAAAGATGCTGCGCTGAAAGAAAGCTAGGAGAGCTCCAGCTACGCCTGAGAAGAAGCCAGCCACTATGAAGATAATCCACCGGTGGAGAAACACATTGATGCCTATGGCCTCAGCCCGCAGCGGATTTTCACGGATGGCTTTGAGCCCGCTGCCAAAGGGAGAATTGACCAGGCGGTGCATGGCAAAAAGGCAGACCACCACCACTACAAGCGTGAAGTAATAGTAGTTAGTGGGACCCCTGAGTAGGTCTATAGGTCGCACACCCAGCAGACCATTGTCGCCGCCCGTAACGGAGGACCAGCTTAAGGCAATGGCGTAGACAATCTGACCGAAGGCTAGGGTGAGCATGATGAAGTAAGCGTGGGCGCGCCTCACGGCAATGGCTCCCACCAGCGCCGCACCCGCCGCCGCTACCAACGGGGCAAGTACAAAAGCCACGGGCATGGGAAGGCCCATCCGTACAACAAACAGCCCTGCGGCATACGCCCCCAGTCCGTAATACCCGGCCTGGCCAAAGGAAACCATACCGGTGTATCCCAACAGCATGTTAAAGCTGACGGAAAAGAGGGCCAGTATCAAAATCTCTGTGGCCAGGAACGTGTTGAAAGTAGATAGGACCAGCGGTATTAGTAGACTTGCAAGGAGAGCCGCAGCCAGGGTTGCTGGCCGCAACCACCGAGGCCTTCGCTCATCCGCCGTTAATTGCTTTTTTGCCTCAGATACCATAATCCTTCGCTTCCCAATCTACAGTACGTGAGCCCCTTTGCTGCGGTAATCCACATGGCAACGTAAGCG
>JAQBVZ010000181.1 GCA_027625205.1 Chloroflexota bacterium | reverse complement strand
GGCGGTGTCGGAGATGCGGGAGGTCACACCCCGCGTGGCGTAGTTGGTGACGTTCAGCGTCTGCTGAAGGTCATACACGTCCAGGGCCAGCACTACGTCCGCGTCCTGCAGGACTCGGCCTGCTGCAGAGGTGATGTTCAGGGGATGATGGGTGGGGAAATTTACCAGGTCACCGCCGTCGATAACGGGGATGGCCAGGGATTCCGCCAACCGTACCAACGCCTCAACCGCGCCTGGCACCGTGCCGAGGAAGTCGGCCACTATCACGGGGTTCTTGGCCCCGGCCAGGAGGTCAGCCGCTTGCGATAGCGCGACTGGGTCAGCCTGGACGCGAGTGGGCGGTGAGAAGCTGGAGACCTCCGGCATTTGGAAGGGCTCATCCAGCTTCTGTTCCTGCAAATCGGCCTCGAAGCACACGTAGACCGGCCCTTTGGGGCGCGTGTTGGTGATGTGGTATGCCCTGATGAGCGAGTCCACGAAGCTGGGGATGCTGGCGGGCTGGTCATCCCATTTGATGAAGGGGCGCACCGCTTCACCCTGGACCAGGGCAGTGTGAATCCAGTCTATCCACGGACGGCGCTTGTCCACAGCCATAGGGCCTGTGCCGCCCAGCAGCATGACGCTGGCGCGGTCCATGGAGGCGTTGAACATGGCCATGGAGGCGTGGAGAAGGCCCACGATGTTGTGCACGGCTGCGGCCATGGGCTTACCCGCCGCTTTGCCATAGCCGTGGGCAATGGCCACGGTAATCTCTTCATGGTTGCAGAGGATCATCTCAGGGGCTGTGTTTCCGCCATAGTTGACCAGGGAATCATGCAGGCCACGGTAGGTGGCGCCGGGGTTGACCGCGATGTACTCGATGTCGAGGTCGCGCAGCACGTCGACGATGACGTCTGAGCCCCACTCAGCCTTGCTGGTGTGGGTTTTATTGTTCTGTGTGCTGGTCATGGATGCTCCTCCTCAGAAGCGGTAGAGGGACTATGCGCCGGAACGGCGGACAGCATAGCACTACGAGGGGCGGGCAACCACAAGAAGGAGAGTAGGGGGCGGGAGCTAGGGGGGCACCCGAATGGGCAGACTGAGAGGGAATCAACCGGCGCTGGCAGCGACCGCTATGGCTCCCAGTGCGCCGGTCTGAACGCCCAATGCCGGTGGCACCACAGGTAGGTCCTTGCCCATGTTGGCGAAGGCCTGCTCACGCATGATATCCACGGCGGGCGCTATGTAGCTTTCCCACTGGTTGGAGAGACCACCGCCTATGACGATACGGTCAGGGTCCAGTACGTTGACCAGGCTCTTGAGCCCGATGCCCAGATAGAAGGAACCCTGTTCCACCACGGCACGGGCAAGGGTGTCGTTTTGGGCCAGCGCTTCAAAGACGCGCTCCGCTGTAATGCTGTCTGGCCCCTCTCGCTTCACGAGCGCCTGCAACACCGAACGCTCACCAGCGACGAGTCGTGCCTTGGCTTCACGCGCCAGGGCGGTGCCGGAGGCCATGGTTTCCAGGCAGCCGTGCCTGCCGCACTGGCAGACGGGGCCGTTGGCGGCCACGGTGATGTGACCCACCTCCGCCGCGAAGCCATGGGAACCCTGATAGAGTTCTCCGTTGATGATGATGCCGCCGCCTATACCGGTGCTGACGGTCATGTACAGCAGGTTTGCCACGCCTTGACCTGCGCCAAAGCGATGTTCCGCCAGCGCGGCGGCGTTGGCGTCGTTGACGACCACGATGGGCTGTGAGAAGTGTTTGCGAAGCAGGTCCACCAACGAGTGTCCGGTGAGGCTGCTGACGTTGGGCGACTCCACGACCACGCCTGTTGACGGCTGGATGCCGCCGGCCGCTGCAACGCCAACGCCTACGATGGAAGTAAGGTCAACGCCCGCTTGCTGCACGGCGTCCATAGCGGCTGACGCCATGGCTTCCGCCACGGCCTCAGGGCTAGCGGACGTGGGTGTGGACGTGAGGCTCTCACCAAGCGTATTGCCGTCGTCAGTACCCACCAGCGCAAGAATTTTGGTGCCGCCAAGGTCAATGCCAAGGTAAAGGGAGGCGCTGGCCGCCATTACGCCCCCGCTTGTTGTGACCGGCGGGCCCGCACCGGGGCTGGAGCCTTTGTCCGCGTGCCTGTGTCCTCTACTGATTGCACCGGCGGCAGACTTGAGAGGGAGTTCATGAGGGCGAGGTGGTCCCTGAGCAGGCGCGTGATGAGAAAGTTCTCACGGACGTGCTCTTTGCCTGCCTCACCAAACTGCTGCCCAAGCGTTGGGTTGTCCAGCAGCTCCTCCACCCGGTCACAGTACTCCTGGGTGGCGTTGGCCAGGTAGCCGTGCTTGCCGTCCGTGAGCTGCATGGGGATGCCGCCGACACCGCCAGCCACCATGGCCTTCTCTTTCCACAGACCTTCAGAGATAACCAGGCCAAACCCCTCCCTGATGGACTTCTGGATGAGCACCTGGGCAGCCCGTTGAAAGGCGTTTACCTCCAGGTTGGCGACACCGTTCAGGTTGGTGAGGATATGGATGTCATAGTCCTCCCCCGCCTTGCGGACAATGCGCTCATAAAAGGACCACGCTTCGGGGTCGTCGTTGGCCATAGAGGCCACCATCAGAAGCTGAAGATCTGGCCATTTCTGCTTGAGGGCCTTGTAAACGTCTATGACTCCCAAGGGGTCTTTCCAGGGGTCAAACCGTGAAATCTGGGCAATGATGGGCCGCTCCGGGTCTATTTGATAACGCCGCAGAATATCTTTGACGGTCTCATCCGGGATATCGATGTTCTTGGTGCTGAGAGGGTCAATAGCGGGCGGGACCAGAGAGAGTCGGTGATTTTGCAGACCTTCCAGTACGTATTCATCCCGGGTGAACACAGCCGCGTCATACAATTCCATGTAGGGTCGTAGAAAGTCACACACCTCAGGCAGGGCCTCGGTGGTGTCCAGGTGGCACAGCCATATCCACTTTGTTTGGTCTGTGCCGTTGCGCCGTCTCCGGGACTTCAGCTTCTCCTGCACGTAATGGAGCAGCCCCGCCGGTTGGGGGTCATGGACCACCACAAAATCATATGTTTCTTCAAAAGTGACGGCGTTTGCTCTGTTGATTCCCCGCCATACGTCACTCATGGTGCTGTCCCACGGCACGTACATCCCTTGCA
>JAQBVZ010000180.1 GCA_027625205.1 Chloroflexota bacterium | reverse complement strand
GCGCCTATTGAGGAAGACGTGCCGCCGGAATTCTTCCATGACAAGGGCATGATGCTCTATGCATGGGAGGTATGGCCGCTCAATTGGGCCGTGGCGGTGGAGAACGCAGGAGACGCCCATGTTCCCTACGTTCACCGGGACGCCGCCCTGGTCATGATGAGCCCCATGGGCCTCTTGGGTCCCAAGGGCATCCGCACCAACGTTATCAATGACAGGACGGCCACCTTTGGCATTCGCTTGGTCGCTGACAAGAACGAGCCAAGTGAGAACGGCGCTGAGAAGAAGGCCCCCATCAGGCCCATGATTACCTACTCCAGCTTCTTCCCCTCGGTGAACTCTGAGTGGCCCAAACGCCGGGGACGCTATATGTGGAACTGGATATCCCGCTGGGCTGGCAAGCGCCGCTACAACAAAAATAAGCCGTTAGACACCTCAGATGAGTGGAGCGGGATGCTCCATCATCTACCCGCATTTGTGAGACTGGACTACTTCACGCACGTGTACTCGCGCATCAACGTCCCCATAGACGGGGACAACACGCGGCAGATCTACGTCCACTATGCCAAGGCGCCCAACCTCCTGGGTAAGATTTACGAGAAGCTGAACTTTCACATGTGGCACCGGTGGGCCATGTACTCCAACTTCTCCGTCCAGGACTTCAAGGCTGCCGGGCCACAACGGTATGACACGCGAGAGTACCTGTCGGCCACAGACGCGCACCTCGCGGTGTGGCGCAGGCTCCTGCTGAAGGCCCGTGGCATGCAGGGAGCAGCCCAGGCAGCCGAGACTCCGGCGGAAGAATTCTCCCGTGACCGGCAGGTTGAGGTGGGCATGACCCCTGAATGGGGTCCGGGCTCTGAGCGGAACGGGGACGGTAACTCATAGCACCGTCTCTGACATAGGGTATTCACGAAGGCGGCCGCAACAGCGGCTGCCTTTGCTTTTGCCTGCTGCTCTGCAATTGCGCGAAACGGGCCAAGGCGCAATTGCGCCTTGAATAGAAGTGGCGCATAATCTGCCCGCAGCGTCCGGTGTCGTGGTTAAGCATCCTGTTTGACACCGCCGTTACTATCTCCGCCGCTGCAATCTGGCGCTGGCGACGGACGGAGCAATACAGATTTCAAACGAGGAAGGAGCGCTCGTATGGGAGAGATTCTAGGACTGACCGTTTCACACTTTCCGTTCCTACGGTTCAAGCCGTACATCATGCCTGGCGTGCTTCGTGGGCTTATGAGCCGTGGATGGGCGGACACGCCGGAGCTGAGAGACCCCGCCAACTGGCCAGCTGAGATGCGCGAGGAATGGGGCCCGGACGGTGGAGACGTAGCAGGTAAAGAGGCCCAGCTCAAGCAGATTGAGCAGTACCACAAGCTGGAATCTGCACTGGCAGACTTCAAGCCTGACGTCATGGTCATCATGTACCGGGACCTTAGAGAGACGTGGAAAGACCCCAAGAACCACCCCAAGTACTGGGTGCATACCCAGCCGGAGATTCCTGTCCGCTTCTATCAAATCTTTGGCATGATCCGCGAGAACTACGTTGAGGAAGACCCGGACAAGGTCGACACCATCAAGACCCACACGGAGGCGGCCCAACTGCTGCTCAAGGGATTGAATGACCGCAACCTTCCAGCTATTGAATCCAATGAGGCAGGTGTTCCGCTCTCTGGCCTGGGCCACAACGCGCTGGCTGGCATCTACCACCTGGACTGGACGAACCGCGAGTTCAAGACGCCCGTGGTAGCCATTGGAATCGACACGTTTGGCTTCCAGCGTGAGCGGGGCCTAGAAGGGCTGTCTGAGTGGGACAAGAGCGCGCCTCCGCCGCTGACGCCCAAGGAGGCCTTTGAGCTTGGCCAGACCATCGCTCAGATATTCAAGGCCAGCAACCTGCGAGTCGCCCTGGTCGCCTCCACCAACTGGTCCAACTCCCAGAACACCTGGGTGGGCAACAAGCGCGTACGGCCAGAATTTGAGAACGACATCAAACGCTTTGAAGAGTGGAAGAACAACCAGTTCGACAAGTGGGGTGACTCCTGGACCTTTGAGGAGATGGAGGACACCGCCTCCTGGGAAATCTTGACCAGCATTGTCCTGGCTGGTGCCATGACGGAGATTGGCGCCAAGGTCAAGCACGCAGACCTACAGACCACGTGGACGCTGAACAGCGACTGGATATCGACTATCTTCGAGGCGAAGTAGCGATTTACGGCGCAGCGTTCAACATCACCACATTTGTAAAGGAGTGAGGGATATGGGGCGACTTGATGGAAAGGTAGCAATTATCTTTGGCGCAAGCCCAAACATGGGCGGCACCATAGCCCACTGGCTTGCCAAGGAGGGCGCAAAAATAGCGGCGTGTGACCTGGACCCCAAGGTGGCCCAGCAGACGGCGGACTTCCTCAACGGTAGAGGGTATGAGACCATCGCCCTCTCCGGGGACGCATCGGAGCAGGACCAGGTGGTGCGCATGGTAAAAGACACCGTGGACCACTTTGGGTTCGTGGACACCATGGTGAACCTGGCTGGCCGGCAGCTCCGGTGGCCTGTCACCGACATCAACATCCATGACTGGAACCTCCAGATCAAGACGTTCCTGACTGCTGGGATGTTGACCACTAAGCACGTAGCCAAGGCCATGATTGAGAAGGACAAGAAGGGATGCCTTATCCACATCCTGTCATCAGCGGCGCACTATGGTGAGCCGGGGAACTCCGGCTACTCGGCCTCCAAGGCTGGCCTGAACTACTTCTCCAAGGCAGCGGCCATGGACCTGGCGCACCTGGGCATCCGTGTCAACTGCATCACCCCCTACGCCATGGAGCACAACATCTGGCGGTTTGGGGTCGGCGCGCCTTTCAGGACTCGCTACAGCACCAACATGCAGGACTTCCTGGAGAGCATTCCCATGGGGCGTTTCCCGCGCGCTTCCGATATTGGCAATGCGGCGGTCTTCCTGGCTGACGACGCGTCTGACTACATCACCGGCGCGGACATCCCTGTGGACGGCGGCACCCGGGCCAAGTACCCCGGCTGGCAGCCCGGTAAATTCACCAACATTGATGTGAAAGACTACTATGAACAGAACGTGGCCACGGCCTTCGGTGAGCCGGTGGAAAAGACTGTTTAGAGACACGGCATTTAGGTAAAAGATAGGGGCG
>JAQBVZ010000179.1 GCA_027625205.1 Chloroflexota bacterium | reverse complement strand
TTCAAAGAACGTGAGGTGCGTCGTGTCACCGACCTCATCAATATCGCTGGCGCGGAAGCACTTTTGCGACGAGGTGAGGAGTGGCTGTGGCGGTTCACTGTCCCCGATAAAGTATGCCTTGAAGGGCACCATACCGGCGCTGGTCAGCAACAGGGTGGGGTCCCCGGCGGGGATGAGGGAGGCACTGGGCACCACCAGATGTCCTCGCTCCTGGAAGAAGTTCAGATAAGCGTTGCGGATATCGTCCGCAGCTATTGGACGTTGGTCGGCCACGGACACGCTCCAAGCCGATGCGCGGCCTCACGGCCATGAAAACCGGAAGGTGAAAGTCGTAAAATAGTATGGAAAATTCACACGTTTGTCAAACGTTGCAGTTACTTCTTAGTCGTATTAGGGCAACCCTACCCACCCCTCCAACAGGCCTTACGGAAATATGGTGTTTTCATGCGGAAAGTTGCACTGCATATAAAATTGAGCGACGGTTTCCACTTCATGTCCTTCGTTGACAGCTTTGAAACAGCTAGGGTATTGTGAATAAGCCTAGTCATACAATGGCGCGATTGTGTAGGCAGGCCACGTCCACGGTTTTGACCATGGGCATTCCCCTAGCAAGGGGCTCGTTCCAGAGATACGTCGGATACACGAATGAACACGCGCGCCAGCCGAAACCGAAGGAGGCTACATTTGTAGCCGGCTCGGAGCGATTCACGTTGGAAACACCGGCCATGTCAGACATCACAGCTACTGAAGTTAAGCGCGAGGAACTCTGGGGTCTAGTTGATGAGCTGCTGAGTAAGCAGCGGCTCATCCTGGCCTCCAACCGGGGTCCGATGGAGTACCACGTGCAGCCAGATGGCCCGCCTCAAGCAAGGCGCGGCAGCGGTGGAGTGGTCACGGCCCTAAGCGGTCTGACGAGCCGGGTAGACTTCACTTGGATTGCCAGCGCCATGGGGGAGGGTGACCGGCGAGTAGCAGAGAGCACTCAGGGCGCCGTCCGTTCACCACTGCCAGGTCAATGCGTTTCTGTCCGCTACGTGACCACACCCCGCAGGGTCTACCACAAGTACTACAACATCATCTGCAACCCACTCTTGTGGTTTTTGCAGCACTACATGTGGAGTTCACCCTACACGCCAAGGGTGGACGCACAGGTATATGAAGCTTGGGACACGGGCTATGTGCAAGTGAATCAGGAGTTTGCTGATGCCATTGTGGAAGAGGCCAGCACCAGTGACCTCCCACCTTTGGTGATGGTTCATGACTACCACCTCTACCTTGTCCCCCGCATGGTGCGGCAACAACTTCCCAACGCGCGCATTCACCAGTTCATTCACATACCATGGCCCTCCTCCAGCTACTGGCTGCTGCTCCCGTCCATGATGCGGACGGCCATTTGTGAGAGCCTGTGCCTTACGGATATTGTGGGGTTTCAGACAGAAAGAGACGTGCGCTCATTCCTTGAGAGCGTTGAATCTTTCTTGCCCAACGTCCAGGTGGACCACCAGGCACGGACCGTCCACATGGATGGCCATGAGTGCCGCGTGAGGGCCTACCCCATCTCCATTGACGTGGAGGAGGTCCGGCGCATTGCGCTAACGCCAAGAGCGCAGGAATACGACCTGCGCCTGCGCCCTGCGCTTGGGCAGAAGACCATTGTCCGCGTGGACAGAGCGGAGCCCGGCAAGAATATTGTGCGCGGCTTCCATGCTTATGACCTCCTCCTTGAACGCTACCCTGAGCTCCGAGGGACTGTACGTTTTCTGGCGTTTCTGGTCCCGACCCGGACTCACATCCGTCAATACCAGCGCTACCTGGAGGAAATAGACCTCCAGGTGCAGACCATCAACGAGAAGTATGGGACAGAGGACTGGAAACCTATTGAGGTCTTCTATGAAAACAACTACACGCAGGCCATTGCCGCCATTCGTCTCTATGACGTGCTGCTGGTGAACTCCGTGATTGACGGTATGAACCTGGTTGCCAAAGAGGGCCCCGTGGTCAACATCAAGGACGGTGTGTTGGTGCTGTCAGAGGCAGCAGGGGCGCATGAGCAACTTCAGGTTGGGTGCCTGTCAGTGGCTGCCGCAGACGTGGAAGGCACCGCCAGGATACTCTACCAGGCCCTCACAATGGGTTATGAGGAGCGGGCGGAACGGAGCCGGAAGATGATAGAGAGCATAGAGCGGGAGAATATCTCCCACTGGCTTCATCAGCAGCTACAGGACATTGAGGCCATATCCCGCCACTAGACGCTCCCTACTTCTTCTTCACCATCTCCGCCAACAGCGTCAAGAATACTTCAACCCCCTCAATGCTGGGCAGGTGATAGTCAGCCGCCACCAGCACTTCACCGGGTGTATTGGGACCCAGCACCGCCACGTTGAAGCCGCGGAAGTCGCTCTCATGCTTGATCTGCGTAAGCGCCCGGAAACCATCCACATCGGTGAGGTCATCGCCAATGGCCAGCGCCGACCGGAGTTTTCGGTCCTCAACCATCCAGCGGAGTGCCGTTCCTTTGTCCAGATCCACGGGTGCACGCAGCTCCACCACCATCTTTCCTTCACGCACCCGGAGCCCCCGGGACTCCGGCACTTGGGTCACTACCTCCAATATCCGCTCCCGCGCTTCCACCTGGGCTCGCGATAGCCTGTAGTGAATGGAAATGGAGGGGCCTTTGTCCTCCATAACAATCCCCGCCAAGCTTTTAAGGCGTTGTTGTAAGACACCGGCCAGCGAATGGACCTGGCGGACATACCGTTCTGCCTGGGGGTCAACATACGCAATCCCGTTATACAGCCACTCCACTCCGTGATTGCCCGCGTAAGCTACTGAGGAGAGCCCAATTATCCGTTGGGCGTCCGTCACGCTCCGCCCCGTGAGGATGGTCACGGAGATACGAGCGGCAATGTCTGTGAGAGCCTGACGGACGGCCGGAGAGATGCTTGCGGCCTCCGGCCGGTGAACTATGGAAGCCAGCGAGCCGTCAAGGTCGATAAAAAGCCCCATGCCGCCTGCACGCCACATCTCGCTGACTTGGTCCATGTGCTGACGCACATCATCCCCTGCCAGGCTCGTTCCTGCTGCGGTGGTGGCCTCCTGTTCCTCCTCTTGTTCCTGCTCCTCACGGACTATGGCCCACGGGTCAACCGGGTGTTCTTCTGGTGGATAGGAGT
>JAQBVZ010000178.1 GCA_027625205.1 Chloroflexota bacterium | reverse complement strand
GGCGTGTGCCCCGCCCCTTTAATAATAGCGCATTTAGTTCCTTGGTTTAGCTATCATTGCTTCGGTTCTTATATACGATAGACATTTGCGCCGAACCCATCAGTACCAAAACGGCGCCACCGATGACGACTAATCCAGACACATTTGATGCCATGAGGCCTATGCCAATTCCCAATAATGCTATTCCTGCGAACATAGTCAAGCTCCAGTCCATGATAACGCTATGGCGAACATTGAGGCGGGAAGAGAGCCTAGGCACGCACCAGGCTGTCTGGGTCAGCATCATTGATTTAAGCCTAGTACCCGCGCTCCCAGTCCACTACGTTCTCCAGCGGCTCACCGTCAATGAAGCGGCGGAGGTTGTCGCAGAAGACATCGAGCGCAAAGGCGTGGCTCACGTCACCGCGGCCCGACGTGTGGGGCATGAACGTGAGGTTTGGCGCAGACAGCAACTCAGGGTGCGGCGGCTCCTGGAACTCATTGGCCCACACATCCACGAATGCGCCACCCAGCTTGCCGGAGTGTAACGCTGCAATCATGGCAGCCTCGTTCACAATCTCGGCGCGGGCTATGTTGATGAGGTAAGCCTCATCCTTCATGGAGGCGATGGCCTCAGCGTCAATGAGGTTTTCGGTCTCCTCTGTCCACATGGCGCACACGGCCACGAAGTCACACTCCGCCAGCATCTGCTGAAGCTGTGACGTAGGGAACACTTCGTCCACGCCGTCCACGTTGATGGCGCGCTGCATGGTGGACCGCCGAGTGGCCACCACTCGCATGCCCACGCCCTTGGCCAACTGGGCCACCTCTCTGCCGATGCCACCCATGCCGACGATGCCCATGGTCTTGCCCTTGATGACGCGCATCTGGGGCGTGGGGAGTAGCCGCGGGTTGGCCATCTCACCCGAAATCTGCCGCTGCATGTTGATGTCCAGCCGTTTGGCGAAGGCGAAGGCCGCCGCGATGACTGTCTCAGCTATGGGCAGGGCGTTGGTGTAACCCCTGGAGCTGGTGACGGTGATGGGGATGCCCCAGCAAGGGGTGTTCTGCAGGTTGGAGACGCCGGCAAAGGGAAAGTGTATCCAGCGTAAGTTCTTGCCACGTTGCGGCACGGTCTTGGGGAACGGGAAGCTCATGAAGACGGCGTCCGCTTCCGCCAGGAGTTTCTCCTTCTCCTCAGGTGACAGCTTTGGCTTCTCTGGAGACTGCCTGATAAAGCGCTTGGTTAGGTTCTCGTCCCAGTCAGCCATGATTTCATCGTAAAACTCGGCGTTGGCGGACACCACGTTGAGGAGGTCCGGCGCGACGCTCCGTATGCGTTCGATAGCCTCTTCTGGGAATTGGTAGATGACGAGGACGTTGGTCTTATCAGCCATGGTGGTTATGAGGCTCCTTGAGGTGAATGGTCAGGGTGAGAATACCACGCCTTTCGATTTAGCTCTTGCATCTGACGCAACGTCAGGGCTTAGCGAGGTCGATAGTCGCTTGACGCTAATAACGCACAGCGTTACTATTTATTGTGTGATTAGGAGCTTTCGCAACAGAGACACGAGGAGAGTTTTTCTCAGGGAGCGGTTGCGAAAGCTCCAGCCTGACGTTCAACGTGCCGCCCAACGCAAGCTGGCAATCCTCCATGCGGCGGAGTCGCTCCAAGACCTGCGGGTGCCGCCCGGCAACTGGCTGGAGAGGCTATCTGGAGATAGAGAAGGCCAGCAAAGCATACGGGTCAACGACCAGTGGAGGGTCTGCTTCCGCTGGAGCGACGGAGACGCTTACGACGTAGAGATTGTGGACTACCACTAGGGAGCAGGAATGGCTATTGAAAAACTGTCGCCGGTCCACCCCGGCGAGGTACTACTTGAAGAGTTCCTGAAGCCCATGGGCATCAGCCAGTACCGGCTGGCTAAGGAGATTGGGGTGTCGCCCAGGCGCATCAACGAGGTTGTCCACGGTGAGCGTGCCGTGACTGCGGACACCGCGCTCCGGCTCTCCCGCTACTTCACCACGTCCGAACGCTTTTGGCTGAACCTCCAGGCGCAGTATGACCTTGAAGTGCAGAAGGACCGGCTTGGTGACCGGCTGGAACGAGAGGTTCAAGTCCTTGCGGGCTCTCACAGCGCGTAAGTTGTGGATTGATCCCCACCCCACCAGATTGCTTCGCTCAGCGACTCACTCGCGATGACGAGCGCGTTTAGCTATCTCCGGCCTGCGTTCGAATGAGGTCGTAGACCATCCGCGCGTCAGCGATGGAGTCGAGGCGATTTTCTGAAGATATCCACGGGATCATGATTTCACTCATGTGCTTGTAACGGTACCAAAAGCTGGGAGTGGTCAAGAAATTGATGGTGCCACGTCCATTTGCTTTGAGGTCAAGGGTCAGTGTAGGGAGATCATTAATTTCCATTACGTTTAAATTTTGGATATAGGCGTGACGAAGAGTAAGAATCCGCTCCTCGGTGACGCCATAGACGGTTCGTTTGCGAAAATAGGCTTCGGCGAAAAATGCCCGATGAGCGAGTAAATCCCTACGAGGACGATTAGGATTCCAAGTAGGGAAAAAAGGAGAGTGGGCGTGGACAGTGTAGTAAAAACCCCAAAACCTACAAAAAAGATGCTACTGGGCACCATATAGAGGTCTAACATACGGAGCCGCAAGCCTTGGGCAGGTCTGCCGCTCCACAGTAGATGCTCCCTAGGCTGTAGGTAGGGCTGAAGCCACTGTTCAGCTGGATTGCCGCTTAGCATGACTTCTAGTCCTCCTCCAGCGTGGAGGTGTCACCCTCCGGCAGGCCAAGCTCCCGCGCCTTGAGCAGGCGACGCATGATCTTGCCGCTGCGGGTCTTGGGCAACGAGTCTATGAAGTCAATCTCGCGGGGCGCGACGGCTGCCGCCAGCTTGGTGCGCACGAAGCGCATGATCTCCCGACGCAACTCTTCGCTGGGCTCGTAGCCCTCCTTCAGCGACACGAAGGCTTTCACCACCTCCATGGCCAGTGGGTCAGGCTTGCCAATGACGCCAGCCTCAGCAACGGCGGGGTGCTCAATCAGGGCGCTCTCCACCTCAAAGGGGCCTACCAGGTGACCAGCCGTGTTGATGACATCATCAGAGCGGCCTATAAACCAGAAATAGCCGTCTTCGTCCTGGCGCGCGCGGTCGCCGGTGATGTACCAGCCGTTCA
>JAQBVZ010000177.1 GCA_027625205.1 Chloroflexota bacterium | reverse complement strand
TCACCAGCCAGGTCCAGCCGGAGCCGAAATTGCCAGCGCAGCTAGCGCTGAACTTGGCCTTGAACTCATCAAAGGAGCCAAAGGCCTTGTTGATGGCGTCCGCGACTGCACCAGAAGGTGCGCCGCCCGCACTAGGGGCCATGCTGTTCCAGTAGAAGGTGTGGTTCCAGACCTGGGCCGCGTTGTTGAACAAGCCCCCTGCCGGGGCCTTCTTGATGATGTCCTCCAGGGGTGAGTCCGCAAACTCTCCGCCTTCAATCAAGTTGTTCAGGTTGGTGACGTAGGTCTGATGGTGCTTGCCGTGGTGAAATTCCAAGGTCTCCTGGGAGATGTGCGGCTGCAGTGCATCTATAGCATAGGGTAGTGCTGGTAGCTCGTGCTTCACGGTTGCCTCCTGGTGATTATCGCGCCTGTCGTAGTATTGAAAGTTTGCTGGCAAGCTGGGTTGAACAGCGCTCATCCCTTTGCTAGCGGTGGTTACTCTATCATCAGCCCCTGCGGTGTCAAGGCGGGGGGCTTTGAAGTCAACAGGCCGGAATAGGCGATGCGCCAGTCTGCCAGGTGTCTCCGCTGTGCCATATATCTCTCCCTGCCTGATAGAAGCGGCGGTGTTCATACGCTGGCACGCCTGTATCTTTTTGGGATATGCTGCATCAGAAGGATTGCACAGCCATTGCCAGTGCGCTACCGGCTGATGACACATGAGTATAGAAGGAGGCACCACTTGGCCAAAGTTACACTCAACGGCAAGGTCCTGGCGGAGAGTGACCAGACCGTTATGGTTGAAGGGAACCACTACTTCCCGCCCGAGTCCGTCCAGCAGGAGTTTTTCAGCGAGAACGACAGCCGCACCACCTGCTACTGGAAGGGCGTGGCCAGTTACTTTGACATTAAGGTTGACGGGGAGGTGGCTGGCAGCGCTGCGTGGGCATACCGCGAGCCAAGCGACGCGGCCATGCCCATCAAAGACTACGTGGCCTTCTACCGCCACAAGGTCTCCATAGACAGCTAGCCACTTCAGTTAGGCAATGCAAAAGGCCCGGACGCGTGCGTCCGAGCCTTTCCATGTACTGCAAGAGCCATGCCTACTGTGTTGCCACCGTGGCGCCAGCCTCTTCCAGCTTCTTCTTAATGTCAGCCGCCTCATCCTTAGCGACGCCCTCTTTCACGTTAACAGGGGCGCTCTCCACCAAGTCCTTTGCCTCTCGAAGGCCCAGGGTGGTCACTTCACGCACTGCCTTAATAACGTTGATCTTGTTGGGTCCCGCTTCCTGCAGAACAACGGTGAATTCCGTCTGCTCCTCTTCGGACGCAGCCGCAGCGGCAGGGGCAGCTGCAACAGCCATGGGGGCGGCTGCACTCACGCCAAACTCTTCCTCCAGCGCCTTTACCAGCTCTGAGAGCTCAAGTACGCTCATCTCTTTGATAGCGCCCATCAGTTCATCTTTACTCAATGCCATCTCGCCCTCCTAAAGGCCTTACGTATTTCTAGACGTTCCTTCCAGCCCAGAGGCTGGCGTGTTATCAGCCCAATTGCTCCGCGCGGCGCTGCAAGACCACTGCCAGACCTTTGATGGTCCCGTTCAGCACCGTAACAAGCTGTGTAATGGGGGTCTGCAGTTGGCCCAAAAGCCTGGACAGCAACTCTTCCTTGGATGGCAGGGCTGCAAGGGCGGAAATCTGCGCGGTGTTGTACAGCGTGCCGTCCATGAGCGCGGCTCGCAGTATCAACCGTGACCGCGTGCTCTTCACATGCTCATCCAGCACCTTGGCAACAACCAGAGGGTCACCATATCCAATGGCAAGCCCCGTAGTGCCCTCAAAGACCTGCGACAGGCCTTCCTTTCCTGCCTCCCGAGCAGCCAGAAGCGCCAACCGGTTCTTAACAACTCGGTACTCCACGGACTCCTCTCGCAGTCGCTTGCGGAGATCAGTCATCTCATTAACCGGCAGACTCGTAAAGTCGGTACCAATGACAATGGTGGACCGCTGGAACCGTTCCGCCAGCTCCGCCACTTCTTGTCGTTTCTTGTCTGTAGGCAACGTACACCTCACAAAAAATAAGCCCGCTTCCGAAGATGCGGGCACACTCAATATTTCTGCTGCAATGCAGGAAAAGCGTGATGTCCGCCTCGGCGGGCGCAGGCCTTTGTGGCCTCACATTACCCCCATGAAACGGGGACCCACTGTCTTCGGCTCGACTCGGTATCAGATTGTACTACACAACCGCCCTGCTTGCCTCAATGAGGCGTTAGGGGCGCTGCTACGCTCCTGTCATTCCCACTGTGGAGGCCACGTCCAGCCGGACGCTTGGCCCCATCGTGCTGGTCAAAAAGGCAGTCTGTACAAACTGGCCCTTTATTGCTGTAGGCCGGTTCTGATTAATGGCGTCCATGAGCGCAGCCATGTTGCCGACAAGCTTATCTTCATCAAAGCTCGCCTTGCCAATGGCACAGTGAATGATGGCTGTGCGGTCCGTGCGGAACTCCACACGCCCACCCTTGGCTTCATCCACTGCTTTGCCCACATCCTGCGGCTGGACCACCGTCCCTGTCCGAGGGTTGGGCATCAGGCCGCGTCGTCCGAGCACTCTGCCCAACTTACCAATTCTGCTCATCATGTCCGGTGTGGCCACGGCAATGTCAAATTCAACCCAGCCACCTTCAATACGCTCAATCAAATCGTCGTCACCCACGTAATCGGCGCCAGCCTCTGTAGCCTGACGAGCCGCATCTCCTTGGGCAAAGACCAGTACACGCTGCGGCTTCCCCAATCCATGAGGGAGTGTCGTTACGCCCCGCACCATCTGCTCAGCGTGACGTGGGTCTGCGTTAGTCCGGAGGTGCAACTCAACCGTCTCGTCGAACTTGGTGCCGGCCATTTTTTTCACAAGCGCAATCGCGTCACCAGGACTGTATGCTTCGTCCTGGTTGAACTCGCTAATTGCTAACCGGTACCGCTTCCCGTGCTTGGCCATGCCTTTAACCTTCTGAGATGCCTACGCCCATGCTCCGGGCGGTACCCTCAATGATTTTCACAGCGGCGTCTACTGAAACCGCATTCAAGTCTTTCATTTTGGACTCAGCTATCTGGCGTACGGTTGACCGGGGAATATTTCCCACAGGCTCATGCAACGCCTTCGGGCTGCCCTTCTCAATGCTCATGGCCTTTCGGATCAACTC
>JAQBVZ010000176.1 GCA_027625205.1 Chloroflexota bacterium | reverse complement strand
GAGCAGGAAGCCCTGGGCATTAATGCCCAGGGCTTCCTGCTAGTCCGCGAAGTTCTTTGGGAGGGTGTTGGAACGCTTTCTTTCAAGAAAGGGTTCCTGCAGTACCTGGCTTACGCCGTAGCCGGTTCATACTCCACCAGAGCGCCGGGCTCTGGGCAGTACTCCAGGCACTCACCGCAACCCGTGCAGTCGTTCTCCAGCACCTCAAACCAGTGGTGGATATTGTTCAGCATGGGATGCACAGCGCCCTCAGGGCATGCCTCGCGACATAATCCGCAGGCAATGCACAGCTTCTGTTCTATCTTGACCTTCATTTTTTGGCGTGCTCCGCTTCCTTGGCATGGGCGGCAGACCGGCCCCATGGTCGGAGCAGGTAATCGAACACCGCTTTGATTGGCTCCTGGTCCTCAGGGGTGAGGGCGTATGCGTCAATCTGGTACTTGCCCTCAATGAAATGCATCATCTCTTCAAGCAGCTGACTGTCGTTCTCATGCCGGACAAGAGGGTCCTCCATCACGCTCAGTACTGAAATCAGGCGCAGACAGGCCACCGCCTCCTCCAGATAGTTCTGTCCCGCACGGGAGAGTGGGTGGATGTGCGGCACCATGGCAGTGAGGCCAAAGTACGCAGGGTCTCCTTGGTTGGCGGCTCTGGGGTCGTCCAAGAGCTCCGTCTCTTTCTTAATCCAACCACCTCTAAGAAGGATGTCTGCATGAAGTGAGCCGTGCTTCACCTCATCCCACACCTGCCGGGCGCGCATCCGTTGCAGGTCAATGTACTTGGCCTGCTGGGGAATGGACACCGACAGCAGCTGGGTAGACATCTGCTTGATGGACATGTGCGGACCTTCACCGGAATAGCCGCCCAGAGCGCCATTCCGCTTCCAGTCTTCGTTCTCAGAGTTCAGTTGCTCATTGGCCTTGTGAAGCGCACCGATGACCACGTTGTTCCACACAGGTATGAAACGCTCCGTTTCCTTCAGCCGGAATTCTGCTCCAGGGCCAGAGAAGCCGGTGGGGTACACCCACTTGTCTAAGAAATCTTGCAGGATAGGCTCTAACATTGTTCCCTCCCTCATGTGGGCAGGCTGCTTACTGCCCGTCAGTCTTAATGACTCGTGCTTACGACTTTGGGGCCTTCCGGGGCCACTTCAATTCGTCAGTGTGTACATCAGCCGGCGGCGGCACCAGGGACCTGCCGGTGGAGGTCTCCACAATGGACCCCGGCGCGGGACAGTACATCAGGCAGACCGTACACCCAGGGTAAATACAGCGCTCGTCTATCTCATACAGGTGCTGCGCCTCTGGGGCAATGACCACTGCATTGAGGTCTATCTCCCGGCAGACCACATAGCACATGCGGCATTCCGTGCACATCTCATGGTCTATAAATAGCGGCGCTTGCTTACTTTGTGTTGCCATTTCAATGCCTCTCAGGCTTGTCGTTTACTCAATGCCCTCTGGAAGCTCCGGCTCTTCGGAATCCTCCGGCATGGGGATGCCCAAAGCGAAGTTCGAGAACTCCTCAAGGGCAAAGAGATAATTCTTTCTGGTGGACACGCAGCTATTGCTGGCCAACGTGGCGTCCACGTCTGACGTTACGAACCGCTCCACAATGAGCTTACCCATGAGCACGTGGCTACGCGTCTCCGCCACCTGGCCAGCCAAGATTGCACGAACGTGAGGGTCTGGGTAGGAAGCACCCAGCCGCTCCAGCCACCCCAGTTCAATTACCTTGGCGCCCAGATTCATTGCCGCTATGCGGATGTTCTGGGAATAGTTGGCCAACGCCCGTAGCGAAAAGATGTAGTAGGCGACGCGGGACGTCTCAGAGAACTTGCAGTAGTCATGCGCAAAGGCCCTGGACTGTGTGCGCACCATCTTCCGCCGCAGTATCTCATCCACATACTGCATCTCATGCGTAGAGTCATCGTAGAGCTGCTTGCTGAAGAGGTAGTCCACTGTGGCAGGGTACTCGTTTACGTTGATGCCCATGGCCCAGCCGCCGTAGATGTAATACATCATGCGCTTGAGGGTCCACAGGCGCCCCAGCACGCGGAACAGGCCATCCTCCGTCACCTTGCCAGCCAACGCCCCATCCAAAAGCGTATCCATGGGCGTATGCAGGGCTTCCATCCTGCTCTGCTCCACGAGGCTTGCCGCTAGCTCTGCTCCCGGCTTCGCGATAGTCGTCATACCATGGCCTCCAGCCTGTGCGTCGGCATACCTTAATGGGCCACAGAGGCCTTGTCCATAGATGCAAAAGGCTTTATTCCGCAGGCCCACCTGGGGTAAGCTACTTCCTGTTAGATAAATCAACGCGCATATCAGTGCAGCGGAGGATCAATGCCTCTCCTGATACTCCTCTCTGGAATCACCCTTGGCGCAGTGCTCTTGGCCGTAGGCTTCATCGCAGAGGTTGGCGTGCTGACCGTCCTTGGCGTGCTCACACTGGGCAGCTCAATGGTAGTGGGCCTCCAGCAGGCCACGAGCAACCCCACTCCGGTGACAGAGCCGCAAGCAGCCAAGGTACAAGCCACTAGAGCTGCCGCTCAGCCAAAAGCTGGCCTGGGCAGCCTGACAGGCGACGCCACCGTGGCCCTGGCAATGGCAGGCATGGCCCTTGCTGCTGTGCTCCTGACCGCAGGATTCGTCGTTGAACAGGGGACCGTGATCATCCTAGGCTTGTTCGTTATGGGCGGGAGCATCGTCGGCGGGTTGGTCAAAGCCACCAACCCGTAGAGTCACCCCTTCTTTCTGAGAGACCTATCATCCTGAACAGCGTTGGCTAGCTGCGGCAGGTCGATTCAATCCACCGCTTCAGCCCGAACAGAGCGCTAAACGCTCACCCAACCCCGTCCCTACGTTCATCGCTTCAGCGTTCACACTAGGGGGTCGTCAGCCTCACGGCTGTAAACGGCCCTGGTCCAACTGTGCACACTCCGTGCACGCGTTGGACTCATGTGTTTATGCCCTTTTCACTCCTATCAAATACGTTCATAGAGCAGGTTGGGAAGGAGGACATCATGGAGAAGATTGATCTGAAGCGCAGCATGAAAGGGTTGTACACCGCTTCGGAGAAAATCAAACACGTCAATACCCAAGCCGGATCATTCCTGGCAGTGGATGGTCAGGGCGCACCCGGTGGCGATAGGTTTGTTGGCGCTATCGGGCAGCTCTATACAGTGGCCTACACCA
>JAQBVZ010000175.1 GCA_027625205.1 Chloroflexota bacterium | reverse complement strand
ATGTCCACCAATGGGACGCCATTCTGGCCCACGAGGAGACCACCAAGACCCTCTTCAGCTCAGACGTGTTTATCCAGCCGGGCGCAGGCGCGGCCACCATAGATACTGACCGCACCGACGAAATGGTTGAGGCGTACAAGCACAGTGGTATCCTTCCCTCACGTCCGCATCTGGACGCCGCCCTGGACAAGATTGAAGCCTTTGACCCGCAGGTTCTGGCCTGCCATCACGGCAGTGTGATCACCGGACAAGTGGGAGCCTATATCAAGGCGTTACGAGACAATGATGTAACGGGTATTGTGGTCCCAAACCCCTAGCTTCGGGCCTCATTGACCCGAACTTCCACGCCCGCCGCCTCCTCTTGCAGACGTACCGTCACCATGTTGTCCTGATCGCCCCAACCACGGTCCATACCCTCTTGGATGCGCTGGTCAGCCATCTCAATCAGCGCCATGGGCACGTCCAATTCCTTGGCCAAGTCCAGGGCAAGCCCCACGTCCTTGTGAGAGAGGCTAAGGCTGAAACGTGGGTGGTCAAAGTCGCCGGTGAAAATAATCTCAGGTATGTGGTTGGTGAGGATGAGCTGCTTGCCAAAGGAGGCGTTGAGCAGCACTTCAAGCATCGTGTTGGGGTCCACGCCAGCCTTGACCGCCAGCACCAGCCCCTCCTGCACCACGATGCGCGTGGTCATGGAAATGGCGTTGTGTACCAGCTTGGCTACCGTTCCCGTGCCTATCTCGCCCACATGGGTCACGCCCTTACCAATTGTCTCAAACAGCGGCTTCGCGCGCTCGTACGCCTCCTGGCTGCCGCCCACCATGACCGCAAGAGTGCCCTGTTCCGCGCCTATAATCCCGCCACTGACAGGGGCGTCCAGAACAAAGGCTTTGCGCGCTTCAAAGCGTGCGTGGATATGGCGCAGGATTGTGGCGGAGCCGGTGGACATGTCCGCATATATGGCGCCCTCCTGTATACCAGAGAGGATGCCGTCATGGCCTAAGGCTACAGCCTCCACCTCCGTGGGGCCAGGGAGAGAGGTCATCACCACTTCAGAGGCTTCCGCCACCTCTCTGGGGGTATCGGCCCACGTAGCGCCCTGTTCTAGGAGGGATGATGCGGCTCCTTGGTCAATGTCATGAACAATAAGAGTGTGCCCCGCCTTCAGAATGTTGGCGGCCATGGGTAGACCCATCTTCCCCATGCCAATGAATCCAACTCGCACTGTCCACCTCCTGAAAATGTTGGTCTATGCAGCGGGGATTACTGTCGTGGTCTGGGCCGTCTTCGGCAGCGGCTTGGGCGTTAATCCTAGCATGATAGCCCCAATTACCAGCCCGCCTGCGGCAACGGACCAGGCAATGTTGTAGGAACCTGCGGCGTCAAAAACAAACCCCGTCATAGTGGCCCCCGCTGCGCTAAAGACCAGGCTGACAGGCGTGGCAAGCCCGCGTATGGCCCCTATGTTGGCCCTGCCAAAGTAGGTTGGCCATATGACCGTCTGCATGAGCATCAAGGTGCCAATGCCCAGACCCGCCAGGATGTTGGCCACAAACATATGCCATGCCTCAGTGGTGAGCATGGCAATCACTAGCGCCACCGCCTCTATGGCAAAGGCAAAAGCTCCCAGGAATCTGGGTTGGAACCGGACCATCAGCGATGCCAAAACCAATGTGACGGCCAGTTGCGTCATTGCGTCCGTGGCCAGTCCAAAGGCGACCAAATTACCGCTGATGCCCTTGTCAAGGAAATAAGGCGCCCTGAATATAGAGAAAGAGCTCATGGTGAACATAATCAGGCCGTAGGAGGTTGCTATACGCCAGAAGGCCCCTGTACGCATGGCCTCTGCCCTTGTCCAAGGGTGCTCTGCCGCCGCCCGTGGAGCCACAGGACTGGCTGCCTCCCCACCACTGGGAACAGGGGCCTCCGGGCCGTCGCCATCCGGCTCAAGCCCCATGTCAGAGGGCTGGTTGCGCACAATGAGCAACGGGACCAAAACAAGGGCCACGGCTGATACGCCACCTAGTACACCCCAGGCGACACGCCACCCGAACTCGCTAATGAGCCATTGTGTGGATACCAGAGATATGGCCATACCTATGGGCGTACCCGCAAAGACGAAGGACATGGCCTTAGCGCGCTTCCTGACGAACCATTTGGCAGCGGCCACGGTTGGGTAGAGGGAACTGCTCCCCCAGAACCCTGTCATGCCAAGCAACGTGAACAGCGCAATCATCTGCCATGCATTGGACACAAAGGCCAGCATGAGGACCGTAATCCCGCCCACGGCCCCAGCAACCGCAAAGGGCACCCGGGTGCCGTACCTATCCAGGATTCGGCCTATGAACGGCCCAACCATGGCGACAGCTAAGAGGCGTAAGGTGAAGGAGAGGCCAAAAGCTGACTGGCCTATCCCTAGCTCATCCGCCATAGGCTTTACAAAGAGGCTGAAGTTGGAGGTGGCCAGCACCATGATGAAGCCCAAGCCCACAGAGAGACCGGCAACAACTACCCACCCATAAAAAATAGGAGGTTTCTTGGGACGAGTTGGTGTGGGTTGCACTGAGTGGGCCTGCGATTAAGGCTGCGCCTGGTGTCTGTGGCGTACCCGCCGAGAATACCACGTCCCATGCCCCCTCGATAGGTCAATGCGTTCCCTTGACTTCCCTTGCTGCTACAGCCATGGCCCGTTAGACTGGCCTGCGTCCACTGCTTTCCCGCTCCTGAACGTCCTTAATGGCCTGTCTGACTCGCTAAAGCCGCCCAAGCATGACATCCAAACAAAACGCCCAACCTCCAGGCCGTAAAGGGTTCCACCGCTTCTACTACGGTTGGGTCATCGTCATGGTTGTCGCCGCGCTCTCCTTTGCCGGTGGTACGGAGACCAACCCCGTCTTGGGGATATTCCAGGCGCCCATGACAGAAGAGTTTGGGTGGAGCCGGTCGCTCTACACAGCGCCTATGACCATTGGCACCATCCTTGGCGGGCTGATAGGGATTTTTGTGGGTCCGGCAATAGACCGCTATGGCGGGCGCTGGATATACAGCGTTGCCGTGGGCATCTTGGGCGCTACCTTCATCTTGGAGGGGATGGTCCAGGAGCTCTGGCAGCACTTTGTCCTCCAAATCATAGGCCGCGGAGTGCTCACCGGCAGCTTCTTCTTAATCACGTCAGTGGTCATTCCCAAGTGGTTCATAGCCAAGCGGGGGCGCGCCA
>JAQBVZ010000174.1 GCA_027625205.1 Chloroflexota bacterium | reverse complement strand
CTGCGCAACACGACTGGCAAGCTCAGGGCGTCGTTTGGAGACCCCTGCCCAGTCCGCCGTCTTCCTGCTCACCTTACCGTCCCGGAAGAATTCCATGAACGCTTGAGCAAACATCTCCGGCTGGTCTGTCTGGCCCTGGTGTCCGCACTCCTCAGGGAAGAAGAATTGGATGTTGGATAGAGCCTCCTCCTGGCGATAGCCCTCTTCCACGGGTATCAGCACATCATCCACGCCGTAGAGATAAATGCCTGGCAGGTCCATCTTGTCCAGACGATCCTTTGTGTGCAGCATAGCGCCCAGGTTGCCTTCATAGGTGTGGAGGAAAGCATCTCTCCAAGCGGCATAGGAGTCCTTCTGGCGTCTTGCCGCTAAGACCCTCATCGTGATGAGGTCATCAGTAATGGCTGCTTTGTTCATGATGATGGACTCCATCAGTTCCCGCATGTCCGGCTCACTGCCATCAAAGTACAACGTGTTTGGTCGGTCTGTTGACCTGGCTATGGGCGGCACCAGGTTCCCAACGTAACCGGCAATAAGGGCAAAGCTGATGACCCGTTCCGGGTGTGCCACCAGATAGTTGACAGTGTTGATGCAACCCATGGAGTTGCCCGCCAGGTGAAATTCGTCTAGGCACAGTGCCCTGGAAAAGTCCTCTACAAACTGGACGTGAGAGGCAGGCCCGTTCTTTGGCCAGTACTCTTCATGCGTGTCTGCAAGACCAAACCCCGGCTGGTCTGGACAGTAGACCCGGAACCCGTTAGCCGCCAGAAAAGGGGCCATGAACCGCCAGCCCGCTGTCCCTGAGGACCCGGCAATACCGCCGTGCAGCAGGATAACCGCCGGTCCCGTGTCGCCTGCTGTCATGTAGTGGGCCTTGGCCCCGTTGCCCAAGCGTACCCAGCGGCTCATCAAGCCGGGGATATCGATAATACCTTCGTCGGTGACTGGCATGTGTTCCTCGCAAAAGTAGAATTGGCGGGGCTGTTCCGATGGAGCGCCGCGTCCGCATCTTAAAGCGACAGGGCTATTTGTTTCAATGGCGTGAAGCAAACGGTATGGAAGAGCCCTTACGCCTGCTTGCGCCATTCCGAGTCTACGGTGGCTTCCATGAAGCGTTTATGAAATGCGGGGTTGGCTGCAACGATACCGGGGCTGTTAAGGACAGCAGTGGTGTTGCGGACATCAGTCACCACTCCGCCAGCCTCACGCACCAGCACCAGGCCGGGAGCAATGTCCCATGCCTCTATATTGTGGTGCGCGTAGCTTTCGATGCGCCCCGCTGCGACGTACGCCATCCCCAGAGCGGCTGAGCCCATGAGACGTAGCGCCTGCATGCCAGGCCATAGACCACGGAGCGCATCCAGCAGTCGCGCGGCCTTGTCGTCCGTATAGCCCATGTCGAACCCCATCACGCCCATCTCCAACGTGTCGATGGCGGAGACGGCGATGGGGTTGCCGTTCATGAAAGCTCCCTGCCCTGCAATGGCATGGAACATCTCCTCACGCACCGGGTCATACGTGACGCCCAACACACTCTCGCCATCATGGGTGAGCGCTACGTTCACGGCAAAGTGAGGCACACCACTGGCGTAGTTCCGCGTGCCGTCCAAGGGGTCCACCACCCATGTGTAGGGGCCTTCCCCTGCGGTGTGGCCTGACTCCTCAGCCAGGAGGTTGAAGCGAGGAAACTCCTCCATGAGGATGGCGGTCGACTCCCGCTCTGCGGCACGGTCGGTGTCGGTGACGATGTTGGCGCGACCCTTGTGTGATACCTCAGGTGCGCGACGTTCCCCGTCAGCTTGTGGGTGGAATCCCTCCAAGATGACGCGGCCGGCGGCACGGGCGGCTGCCTCAGCCACTTCAAGGGCGGAACGGCCACTATCGCCTGTTGGGAGGTCCAGGTTCAAGAAAGGCCCATCCGCTGATAGACCTCTTCAATGGTCTTGGTGGCTATCTTCCTAGCCTGCTCTGCGCCGTGGGCCAGGACTTCCCGCACATAGCCGGGGCGTCCTTCAAACTCACGACGTCGCTCACGCATGGGCGCAAGGTAGCGGTTGATGCCCTCAGCCAGTATCTTCTTGTCATCAACACAGCCAATGGTAGCGGCGGTGCAGCGCTCGTAGCACTCCTCCAGCCACTCCGGGTTGAATACCTTGTGAAGCGCGTACACGTTGCATACCAAGGGCCGTCCGGGGTCTGTGCGGCGCGCACGCTGGGTGTCCGTCACCGCACTCATGACACGCTTGGCCGTCTCCTCCTCCGTGGCCGCCAACTCAATGTGGTTGTCCAGGCTCTTGCTCATCTTGTTGACGCCGTCCAACCCAATGATGGTTGGCGACTCTGTGAGCTTGGGTTGCGGCTCTGGGAAGGTGTCGCCGTAGAGGCGATTGAAACGCCGTACTATCTCTCGCGCCAGCTCTATGTGCGGCACTTGGTCTGCCCCCACGGGGACAGCGTCCGCCTTGTAGAGGATGACGTCTGCTGTCTGGAGAACGGGGTAGCCCACCAGACCGTAGCTCACGTTCTCCTCGGACTCGCCCATCTGCCGGACGCGGTCCTTGAAGGTGGGCACACGCAGCAGCCAGCCCAGCGGCGTGCTCATTGAGAGCAGCGTGTGGAGAGTGAGCACCTCCGGCACGTGGGACTGCACAAACGTGATGCTCTTCTCAGGGTCTATGCCCGCCGCCAGCCAGTCCAACACCATCTCTTCCGTGTTGTTCTTGATCTCCTGGGTCTCAGCCCCTTGAAGTGTGGTCAGCGCATGAATGTCAGCGACTGCATAAATGCACTCGTTGGTCTTCTGGAGCTCCACCCAGTTCTGGAGAGCGCCCAGGTAGTTGCCAAGGTGGAGTCGCCCGGAGGGACGCATGCCGGAGAAAACGCGTGTTGCCATAGGTGAGTTGCCTGAAGCCGTGGTATACGCGACGAAAACCGCCGCAAGGCGGAGCCAGTTTACCACAGGGAGGTGGGCCGAACGCTATGTGGGCTTAGAAGGATGAGCCTAACGCTAACTTCCGGATTCCATTGGTTGAAAGCTTGGTTGAAAGCAATGTAACAGGTGCTCCAAAAGGGGGGTGCCGTTTTCTCGGTGAAACCGTTCCTAGTGCATGACCAGAATGGGCCGCTCCGAAAAAGGAGCTCCCGTTTCGCGTCCAATGTGTTCGTGAATAACGACTGTCGTTGTTCAGGGAAAATGTCAGGGTTTACTGTTCAGC
>JAQBVZ010000173.1 GCA_027625205.1 Chloroflexota bacterium | reverse complement strand
TGGTTAGCCTGTGGTAACTGCGTCAGTAGGTCTTGCGGCCTACCAGCGGCGTCCACCCTCGCCACCTGCTCCACCACCGGTGGACTCGCGGGGCCTGGCCTCGTTGACCGTCAGAGCCCTGCCCATGTGGTCTGCGCCGTTCAAGGCTGCGATAGCGGCGGCGGCCTCCTCAGCGTTGGGCATCTCAACAAAACCAAAGCCACGGGACCGGCCTGAGTACCGGTCTGTCAGGACAGAAGCCGACTCGACTTCGCCATGGGGAGAAAAGGCATCCCGTAGGTCGTCGTCGTCTGCGTCATAGGATAGGTTGCCAACGTAAATCTTCATTACGGCGCTCCTTTGCCGTCTGTATTCTCCGCACCTTCGCAAGCGCCGCAGTGTCTCGGTGTTTGGAGCCGGGACGCACGAAACGGAACGTCCTGCCAGTCTGGAGTTGGCAGAATCATATCATATGGTGGCGGAGCGCAAGTGGGGCGTGAAACGTAAAAGAAGGTCTTGGGCGCTACATACCTGGAGCCAGGTACAAGTCCATTGCTCAGAAGGCCATGGTGTAGGGCATGGGTGTGTTGAAGATAGCCGGGACCTTCCCCATGTTGCTTGACATGGAGGGGCGGCTATCCTCATATCGTGAGGGGGCTGGGGCCTTGGAGGATTTCCTGGACAGGCCCAGTCTTGGCATCAACAGGCGTCGTAATGACGTCACAGGCGTTCACCTCTCCTAACCCTTACTTCTAACTGATACGACTATTGTACCGCACGTGGTTTCCTAGCCCTAGAGGTCCTTCACCGTCTCCATGAACCGCCTATACGTCTCAATGTGCTCACCCACGCTCTTCAATCCGCAGTTCATGGTGTACATTACCACGCGGTCGGCGCCAAGGTCTCGCTTGTCCTCTGCCCATGAGCGCCAGTCCTCTTCCTGGACCGTGTTGATGTTTAATCGCGGTTGCAGGCCAACGTCCTTGGGATTACGGCCCGCCTCCACAGCGGCGGCCTTCACCGTCTCCCACTGCTCAGCCATGTTCGTTGCAGCAGAGGCTGGCAGCCAGCCGTCGGCCATGCGTCCAATGCGCCTTAAGACGGCGTCTGCCGCCCCGCCCATCCAGATAGGGATGGGCTGCTGTATGGGCCGGGGGTTCAGCCCTACGTCAGCAATGTTGTGCCACCGGCCTTTGTACGTGACGAAGTCCTGGGTCCATAGCGCCCGCATTACCTCAACCTGCTCCTCCAAGCGCTTGCCCCGGTTGTGATAGCCCATGTCCAAGGCCTCAAACTCCACCGTGTTTCTGCCCACGCCCACGCCCAGCCGGAGGCGGCCGCCGGAGAGAACATCCAACTCAGCGGCCTGCTTGGCCATCAGCCCTGTCTGGCGTTGGGGGGCCACCAGCACGGCGGTGCAGAAAGTCAACGTAGTGGTAACTCCTGCCATAAAGGAGAGCACCACAAAAGGCTCATGCCACGGCAGATGGTAGTAGGCGCCCAGGTCCAGGTACGTGGCCGGATTCCCGCCCAGCACATGCTCAGGGAGCAGCAGGTCGTCGTACCCAAGGCCCTCAATGGCCTGCGCAAACTCTCGGATGGCCCCCGGATCGTTGCCAATCTCGTTCTGCGGCAGCGTTGCGCCAATCTTCATGAAAGCCCCATTGGCGTGATGTGGGTGGGTTCAATAACAACCTTTACCCGTGCTTGGCCCAGTTGCAGAGGATAATTTGGGTTGCCCCGGTACTTGAGATTCAGGCCGTTGATCTGCTCAACCGCCCCCTCCTCTGTGATCTCTGTCACCCGTCCGCGCATGTGGACGCCGCGATAATTGTTGTCCGGCGACAGTATCGACAACGCTACTCGCGGGTCACGTTGCAGGTTGGCTTCTTTCAGGCGGCCACGGGTGGTGTTGACCAGCACAGAGGTGCCGTCAGTCTCCACCCACAGCGGTGTCGCCTGTGGCGAGCCGTCCTTCATGATGGTGGCAATGTGCGCAATGACCGGCTCTCCGAGAAACGCTTGCACTTCAGGCGGGATGGGCACTCCCATGGAGTCTCCTCATTTCCTATTTCTTTTGTTGACTACGCTAACTGTTTGCTCTGATGAGTGTGGCGCAGTTAGGCCATGATGTTCGTATAGGAGCGGGGATGGTAAGGCGTTGCATACCATACGCGCAACTTCCTGCGTGCGCTACATTAAAACTCCATCCAAGGCCGGTGCGCTGGCGCCCCTTGGTCATTTTGCAAGCAAACGGTTGGGCTATCAATCTCATGTAGACGGCCCTTACAATGCCGCCCCCAAGTACATTGATCGCAGGAAATAACCGCTATGTCTACCCAGTCAATTATTCTTCTTGCCCCCGTGGCCATTATTCAGTTAACCCTACTCGTTGTGGCTCTACGGGACTTAATCCGGCGACGGGAAGTTACGGGAGGCAACAAGTGGATCTGGGTGGCGGTTATCTTTTTCGCCGGCATTGCTGGGCCGTTGCTCTACCTCTTTGTGGGCCGCAAGGAAGAATAGTCCGTGCTAGACGGCATCGCTATCCAGTGCAACAACCTCACCAAAAGCTTTGGGTCGTTCAAGGAGGTGGACGGACTAAACCTCACCGTTTCAGAAGGCAGTATCGTGGGTTTCCTTGGCCCGAACGGCGCTGGCAAGACCAGCACACTTCGCATTTTGGTCGGGCTCAGTCGCGCCACAAGCGGTCAGGCGTGGGTAGCAGGGCATGAAGTCGCGCTTAACTCTACGCACCTCCAGCGGAACATTGGGTATATGCCGGACCTACCCTCCTTCTATGGGTGGATGAACGCACGAGAGTACCTGGTATTTGTAGGCGATCTGTTCAGGATTCTCAGACCGGATATGCAACGGCGTTCCAATGAACTCCTGGAGTTGGTGGGCCTGGCTGACGCCGCCGGACGTAAGATTGGCGGCTACTCCAGAGGAATGAAGCAGCGCCTCGGCATCGCCCAGGCCCTGGTCAACCAGCCCAAGGTGTTGCTCATGGACGAACCCACCTCGGCCCTGGACCCGGTTGGCCGTATGGAGGTTCTAGAGACCTTGATGCGTCTTAAGGCGCAGCGTATGACCGTGTTCTTGTCCACTCACTTGCTGGCCGATGCTGAGCGGGTGTGTGATGAAGTAGCGATAATCGATAAGGGACGCCTCCTGGTGCAGGCTAGCGTGGATGAGCTTCGCCAACGGTACGCCATCCCTGGGTTTGAACTGGAATTCGAGGAGCA
>JAQBVZ010000172.1 GCA_027625205.1 Chloroflexota bacterium | reverse complement strand
GGTTCCCGGTGACGGTCTCGTCCCGTGTATTGACCAGCACTGCCATCATGCTCCGCTCTCGGTATTGCTCCGCCATCTCGTCAATGGTCACCACGCTCCGCTCCCTGCCGAAGTAGCGCGCCATCCGCTCCGTCCGTTTACCGGCGTCCTTGATGGTCAACTCATCACTCAGGTGGACGTGGACATCAATCGCTTTTACTTCCATAGCGGCTCCTTGTACTGAGACTTAGGCTGCCCCGTCCCTGTTCATATCCTCAATCTCATCTTGGGACAGTCCCAGTCCTGCCAGGACTTCCGAGTTATGTTCGCCCAGGTGCGGTGGCGCCAGACCCTCCAGTGACGGCGTCCCGTGGTAGTCCACCGGGAAGCCTAATAGATTCAGCGCGCGTTCGCCTTCCCCAAAGGTGCGCACCATCTTGATGGCCTGCACCTGCGGGTCCTGGACGGCCTCGGCAATCGTGTAGATGGGCCCTGCGGGGACATCGTGCTCAGCCCGAATGGCAAGCCATTCATCGCGTGGTCTTGCGGAGAACGCCTGCATCAGCTCTTGCCGTAGAACGTCGTAGTGCTCCACCCTGCCTGGCTTTTTCTCGAAGCGTGGGTCGGTCACCAGTTCCGGACGGCCCACGGCCCGCGCTAGCCCCTCCCAGAACTTCTGAGGCGACGACAGGTGGATGGCAAAGGGAAGGTTGTCTGAACCCACAAAGGCGTACGACTGGGAGTTGTGCGGGCGTGAAGACTTGGTGGCAATGAGTCCGTCCATTAGGTGGTCCGCCATGACCAGCGGCTGGAAACCTATGCTTGCGCCCAGCATGCTCACCTCCAGCCGTTGTCCCTGGCCCGTTAGGGAGCGAGAGACCAGCGCGCCCAGGACACCGTACACGCCGTAGAGTCCGGTGAGTTGGTCTGAGATGGGCGGGCCCACCGGTTCAGGGTCTGCCATGTCCGTAAGCTGGCTCCACAGGCCGCTCATCCCCTGAGCAATGGCGTCATATGTGGGGCGGCTCTTGTATGGCCCAACGGAGCCCATCCCTGTGATACTGCAATAGACCAGCCGTGGATTCTCTTTTTTGAGGTCGTCATAGCCAATGCCGTAGCGGTCCAACGTGCCGGGCCTGAAATTCTCTAAGACCACGTCCACTGTGACGGCCAAGCGCCGGTAGACCGCCTGCCCCTTCTCCGACTGGATGTTGATGGCCACGCTCTTTTTACCCCGGTTGTACGCGGCAAAAGACGCAGTGATGGCAGAGTCGTCACCAGCCCATGCCCGGAAGGGGTCGCCGCTGCCGGGCATCTCCACCTTGATGACCTCTGCACCCAAGTCCGCCAACAACATGCCGGTGAACGGCCCGCTGATCACGTTGGCCATCTCCAAGACTCGTATGCCGTCTAGTGCGCCTGCCATAACCAGTTGCTCCATTGGTACGACTGCGTGCCAGCGAATTCGCGTCCATATTAGCGGACGTGGTGTGAGGGGGCTAGCCTGTCGGGTTTCGTGGCTTGGTGGACGGCCTCTGCGCGTCCGCGTAGACTTTGAGGGCTAGCAGAACTTTGGTTGGAGAAGAGCGGCCCATGGTCATAGGCAGGGAACGTGGCAACTGGTATGCGGACCATCCGCCTGCCTGCACCTGCGCAGTCTGCACCAAACGCCGGACTGACCACTTACAGTTTGAAGCAAGCACTGGCGGTCGTAAGGTTGGCAGGAATGAGCCCTGCCCCTGCGGTAGCGGCAAGAAATACAAGCGGTGCCACGGCGCATCGTAGTATCGTCCATGTTGGCTCTCAGACTGCAATCGCGTAGAATCCAACACTGAAACGTCACACCCTTCAGGTGTTATCCATAGTCCACGGAGGCTTCAATGACCACGTACGTAGCGGTAGGCAAGCGGACCGCAGCCGTTGAGGGCCCTGAGAAGGTGACCGGCGAGACACTTTACGCCGCAGACATCACCCTTCCCGGCACTTTGTGGGTAAAGGTACTGCGGAGCCCCTTTTCTCACGCGCGCATCCTCTCTGTGGACACGACAAAAGCTGCGGCTCTGCCGGGTGTGGTAGAGGTCGTGAGCGGCCGGGACCTGCCTGCTGTGGACATAGGCATACGTATGCGTGACATGCCCGTGCTGGCCAGGGAAAAGGTTCGGTATATCGGTGACCCTGTCGTGGCTGTTGCGGCGGAGAGCGCGGACATAGCGGAAGCAGCCCTGGCGCTGATAGATGTGGAGTATGAGGAGCTACCGGCGGTGTTTGATGTCGAGTCCGCACTGAAAGCTGGCGCGCCCACAGTCCACGACGACCCTCGCTCATACCCCGGCGCGCCGCAGCACACCGCAACGCAGCCCAACGTCCAGTCCTACACCGTGTGGGAGGAAGGCGACCTTGACGAGGCGTTTGCCAAGGCAGACCGCGTTTTTGAACACACCTTCCGGACGCCGCTGGTGCCCCACGGCTATCTGGAACCCAACGCTTGCACCGTGTGGGCAAGGCCTGAGGGTGACGTTGAGGTGTGGTCCTCCAACAAATCGCCCTACACCCTGCGGGACATGCTGGTGAAGCAGGCCGGTGCGCCAGAGGGTCGCGTGAAAGTGAATGTCCTGGCGGTTGGCGGGGACTTCGGCGCGAAGTCGTCCCTCACTGACGTGCCGTTGTGCTACCTGATTTCAGCGCGCTGTGGCCGTCCGGTGAAGTTCGTCCATACGTTCATGGAAGAGATGATTTCAGGCCCCCGCAGGCACCCGTCAGTAATCACGGTGCGGACGGGCGTCACCAATGACGGGACGCTGTGTGCAATGGACGTACAGGCAGCCATGGCAAGCGGCGCGTACGCTGCGTTCAAAGCCAACCCGCAGATTACCGTGCTGGGTGTGCGACAGGCGGGGAGTTGTTACCGGATTCCAGCCATCAGGGTGGCTGAATACTGCGTGTACACCAACCACGTGTCATGCACTCAGACGCGGACGCCGGGTGGCCCGCAGATTGTCTTTGCAGTGGAGTCCCACTTGGACCTCATAGCCCAGGAACTGGGGATAGACCAAATGGACCTGCGCATGAAGAACGTTATAGAGCAGGGTGACGCCACTCCCATGGGCCAAGTCTGGGAGGCCGTCCGTGCCAAAGAGACCCTTGAGGCGGTTATTGAAGCGTCTGGATGGGAGCAAGCTAAGCCGTCGCGCTACACCGGCCGCGGAGTCGCCATATATGAGCGGCCCCCAGGAGCAGGCAAGTCCAGCGCCACCATCAGC
>JAQBVZ010000171.1 GCA_027625205.1 Chloroflexota bacterium | reverse complement strand
CTACTGGGACCCGTATGCCGTCATTGGGAACATGATGCGCTACCACGAGGCTGAGCGCACCATGGCTACTTTCGTATTGTCCGGAGTCCTTGAGCGCTTCCCAAATCTGAAGATTATTTGCGCTGAGAACGGCACGGAATGGGTCCCTTCCTTTGTCAAAAGAATTGACCCGGCCCTGCGTCGTAAGTCCATATACCCCACCCAGCTCACACTGAAACCATCTGAATACATCCGGCGTCAAATTTATTTCACATACATCCATGAAGCCAAAGCCGTCTTAGACCGATATGAGATTGGCGTCAATAACCTGATGTGGTCATCGGACTACCCGCACAACGCTTCCTCATGGCCCAACTCCCAGGAAGTGGTGCAAAAGTCCACCTTTGATGCAGTCAAGGATGAGACGGAGCAGTACAAGCTGGTTAGAGAGAATGGGATGAAGCTGTACGGGTTAGACCCTGTATCGGTGTAACTTCAGGGACTGCTGACCCGAAATAATGGTAGTGTTTGGCAGGGCCGCAGTTGACTGACAGCCATGCCTTCAGAAAAAGCGCGGCAACCGCCGTAAAACTGACGTAAGAGGAGCAACGAATGAGACGCATACGCAACTTGTCATTGGTCGGAGCAATCGCAATCATTGGGGTGCTGCTGCTAGCAGCCTGTGGCGCTGACCCAACAGCCACGCCCACAAACACCTCGCCCCCGTCGGCAACAGCCACGCCCACAAACACCTCGCCCCCGTCGGCAACAGCCACTCCTACGCCAAACGCGTTTGATCAACTGGTGGCCAGGGCCGCTGCGGGTAACGGCACCATTCGGTACGGTCTTGAAGGTATCGCTCCTGAGGTCATAAAGCGCAAGGAAGAGGCCTTTGAGGCCCAGTTCGGCATACCCATTAGGATTGAGACTGAGCCCGGCCACGCAAGCCGGGACATCCCCGTGAAGGTCATAGAGTCGGCCCAGGCAGGTCGTGGTGTCGTCGACATGGTCTTTGGCGCCAACACCAACTTCATGCCACTCTTTGAGCAAGGCTTCCTGGCAGAACCTGATTGGGAGGCCATTTACCAGGGCTGGCCCATTGCGGAGCAAATGCGGAGAGACATACCGTTAATTACAGGCGGACCCAATGGTACGGTCTTGAGTGATTACTGCATGCACTTAGGCATGTCCTCATGGGTGCTGGTGTACAACACGCTCAACGTGACGCCGGCTGAAATAGAGGGCATCACATTTGATGACCTCACCACGCCAGCGTGGAAGGACCGCATCGCCTGGGACGCCCGCGCCCTTGGCCTCTATGTCCTTCCGTTGGCCCCCGGTTGGGATGAAGACCGCATGCGCATCTTTGCGCACAACTTTGGTGCAAACGGCGCCAAGCTGATCTCAGGCGGCAGCAACGGCATAGTCCAGACGTTGATTCAGGGTGAGGCGGATATTGCACTGGCATCCGCCACCACTGCTGGACGGAACATTGAAGCAGGTGCACCATTGGCCTTAGCATTCCCAGGGATGGTGCTTGGCGGTTACAGAATTTCCTGCCTAGTATCCCCCAGCGCCAACGACTCTGACCTGGCACAGTTGTACTGGGCCTGGGAGCACTTCGAGGGCTCATACATCGATTCACTGGAATTCGGCGGCGGTGAATTCCGCATTTACCCCGGTGAAGAAGGCAAGTTCCCGCTGGTGGACCAGGCCCTGGCTGCGGGCCTTACAGCGGCGGACCTCATTGCCCCCCGCACTCAGGAAGAGGTTGCGGCTGGCACGCCGTGGCGGACCATTGGCATTGACGCGCTGAAGGCCGGAGTTGAGTCCGGTGAGATGATTTCTCAATAGACCAGAAAGATTCATAGCCAGGGGGCCTCTCATTCTGAGGCCCCTTGGCAGCTTTTAAAGGGTATGGGAATGGCTCAAGTAGACGTCATAAAAAAGCCCGCCTTCGGGCGCCGTGCAGTCCGGACATTCCTGGAGCCCCGGGTGCTGGCTCCGGTTATTGCCATGGTGCTGCTCTCAATCTTGGTGGTAGTACCCCTGGCTACCATGATAATTGCTGCCTTCCGGCCCGCAGGAATTCTTCCTTTGGCTGCTGGCGGATTCACCACGGAGAACTTCGTCACCGCGTATACCGGCTCTGACCTCTTCCCAATTATCAAAAATACCCTCATCTACGCCGGTGGCGGCGTGCTCTTTGCATTGCCGTTGGCCTTTACCATGGCCTTCCTCACGGAACGGACGGACATGCCCTTCCGGAACTCCATGTACACCCTGATGTTCATCCCCATGAGCACCCCCGTATTTGCCACATCACTGGGGTGGGTGCTGCTCCTAGGCCCCCGGGCCGGGACCATCAACCAATACCTCCGGCTCATGGTTGGAAGCGACTCCCTTAGCGGCCCCATTAACATCTTCAGTATGGGCGGACTGATTTTTGTCCATGTACTGGGGGTTGTGCCGTCTATGTGGTTGTTCCTCATCAGCGTGCTGAGGAATATGGACCCGGTACTTGAAGAGGCGGCCTCCACCGCTGGCTCCAGCAAATGGAGAATAATGCGCCGCATTACCATTCCTTTGATGCTGCCTGGCGTAACAGCCGTGTTCATCTACTTCTTCATTTCAGGCATTGAGTCCCTTGAGCACCCACTGGCCCTGGGACCCACGGCAGGCATTGAGACGCTGAGCACCAAGATATTCTTCACGCTTCTCCCCACTGCTGACGCAGGCAGGAACTACGGCATTCCCGCTGCCATTGGCATGCTTGGCCTGGCTCTCGGGCTGGTGGGCATGGGCGCTTATTTGTATATGGTCCGACGGGCCTCTAGCTACGCCGTTGTGGCAGGCAAAGGGTTCCGGCCACGAACGTTGCGCCTTGGTAATTGGAAGTGGCTGGCCCTCGGATTCGTGGGGCTGTACATGGCAGTCAAGGTAGTCTTGCCCTTCGGCATGCTTATTTACACCAGCTTTCTGAAGTTCTACATGCCGCCGGTGCCCCGGCTTTTTGACCAGATAGTTTGGACAACCAACAACTATGAAAGGCTCCTGGATTACCGGTTCTTTGGCCGATACTTCGTTAACAGCTTCGTCGTTGCGATTATGGCGGCGTTTATCACCATGCTGCTGGTCTCCTTCATATCCTGGATGGTGGTCAGATACCCGTCTCCCTTGACCAGGCTCGTCAATATTCTGGCGTTCATGCCGTTAGCCATCCCCGGCATCATCTCTACCATTGCCTTCTTCCTGCTCTTCATTGGC
>JAQBVZ010000170.1 GCA_027625205.1 Chloroflexota bacterium | reverse complement strand
CAGTGTGACGTTGGGACCCACAGTGGCTCCGGTGGCGATGCGCGTGCGGCCTCGTAATGAAGTATTGGGAAGGAGCGTGACGTCCGCCTCAAGCTCCACGTCAGGTTCCAAGTACGTTGTTTGCGGGTCATCCATGGTCACGCCGCGCTCCATCCAAGAGAGACGCATACGCCATTGCAGCCCGGACTCCGCGCACGCCAGTTGAGAACGGTCGTTGACGCCCAAGCCCTCGCCTGCATCCTCCAGAGCATGCGTCTCAATCCACTGGCCGTCCAGGGCGGCCGTAGCGACCAAGTCCGTCACGTAATATTCGCCAGAAGGGTGGGGCTGCAAGTGGGAGGCCGCTTCACGAAGCCACATGGCTGAGAAACAATACGCGCCAACGTTAATCTCAACGGTATCTGTCTTGGCGGCTTGGGCCTCTGCGGCCTCCACCACAGCTATCGGCAGGCCCTGACTATTGCGTCTCACCGTGCCGAGTCCCTTGGCCTGGCCAGCGGGGAGCATCGTCGTCATCAAGGAGATGACCGCCTTATTTGCAATATGCCGGTCAATCAGGGCCTGAAGCGATTCATTTTTAAGGAGGGGGACGTCCCCGTTCAATAGAAGGACGTGCAGCGTGTCAGGTGAGACCCGCTGAAGAGCCGTGGTCAACGCATGGCCAGTGCCTAAAGGCTCCGGCTGTTCCACGCACTCCACGCCGTCACCAGTAGCCTCTGCTATGGCGTCACGCTCTGCAGGAGCCACCACGGCAAGAACCGCTGCGGGCTGCAACTGCTTTGCAGTCCGTGTCACGTGGACAATCATAGGCACACCGGCAATCCGGTGGAGCACCTTGGGCGTTTGGGAGCGCATGCGCGTCCCCTTGCCTGCCGCCATCACGATGGCCGTCCAATTTTTCATGCGCTTACAAAAACGCGGCACCTACACCGCCGGACAGGAGGTCACCTGTTCAGCGAGTTGGCCGCCGCTTGCTCCTTCATTACGGTGTTCACCGTGGGGACATCATAGGAGAGCGGATTTCGGGGTGTCAAGGAAACGGCGGCAGCCGCAAGCCGCCGTCAAAGCTCCACAAACCCTATGCTATACTCGAATTCCCCCGGAGAGGTGGCCGAGCGGATTAAGGCGACGGTCTCGAAAACCGTTGTACCGGTCTTCCGGTACCGCGGGTTCGAATCCCGCCCTCTCCGCCAGTCCCATCCCAGCTTCAACCCGCCTGGCTGATCTCAAAGAGATTGCCGTCAGGGTCGCGAAAGAAGCACCGGGTCTCCCACCCGCCCTCAGACGTTCTTGGCGGCGTTAGGAACTCCGCTCCCCTACCCTTCAGGACATCGTATGCTGCTTGGCAGTCCGGCACGCGGATGGTGAATGCGTTGCTCACGGTATCAGGGTCAGTGGGAGGTGCAAAAGTCACAGTTGGCTTATCCGGCGTCGGCCCGCCTCCCGTCACCAGCAGAAGCCACGCACCCTGGAACTGGAGCACGCAGGACGTCCCGCCGTATTCACGGAACACCGTTGCCCCAAGCATCTCACGGTAGAACTGGCGTGAGCGCTCCATGTCACTCACCACCAAGATGTGCGTAAGCTCCATGCCTTCCGTTGGAAATTCGCCTGATGCCATGCGTTCTCCTCTACCAACGACGTTAACGCGCCGTCCTACCGAATGTCCACGCTGGCGGCGCCCACCCTTATACGGATGTACACACGGTCTGTCGCGCTACCATACCCAACTGATATGTACTCATCACCGGAGCGCGGGAACCGGCTCGTGTTCACGTCAACGGACGAGAGCCCGGAGTCCGACGATATCCTGGCAGCCACACCCTCTGGCACAACCACGTTGATGCTTGCCGCGCCCGCGCTGATGACCACGTCCACGTGTCCAGCGCCGGACGGAACGACGATGGCCGCGTTTGCCGCGCCCACCGCTACATCCAGCCTGGTCACCTGCAGGTCACGCAGGTCTAAGTTCAGGTCTGCGGCTCCCGCGTCCACGTCCAGGTCAAACTCAGCCTGACGGGACATGCCAATGTCCCAGACCGTATCGCCAAAGTCGGAAAAGAACCCGGTCCCTGAGGATTCGATGCGGAGCCGCCCGGTATCCCCCGCACGCTCAAACACCACGTCCGCTGGCAAGCCTTCAAATTGGCCCCGAATAAAGGTGTCTGCCTCTGCGCCAAGAGAGTGAATCCGCAGGTCTCCTCCGCCGAAGGCCACGTGGACATCGGCTGAAGTCAGCCCGTTCAGCTGCTCCGTGAAAGAGGACGTTTCGCCCCCATCGCCGTCTATGGCCCGCACTGACGCCACGGTCACTGCGCCGCCCAACAGCAGAAGTATGAGCAACCCCGCTATCAAAGGAAGACGCCTGCCCACCATGACGTTGATGCCAATGGCAATGAGGATGACAGGCCAATAGCGCCAGATGTTGGCCCACACGTCCCATGACACCACCCCTGTGGTCTGCAAGAGCAGCAGCACACCGCCAACAAGGAGCACTATTCCACAAATAGGTATGCCTTGATGTTTGGGGCGGCGTGTTGGAGTTGCTTTAGGAGGCGATTGCGGCTGCTGTGGATCTTCCGCCATTTACGCCCTCCGGCCTCGGTTTGCCAGGATAGCCGTTCCAAGAGCTACCAGCACCAGGGGCCAGAAAATGTCCCAGCGGAACCACGACAACGCGCCGATGTTCACAAAAAGGATGATCACGCCAGTGATGACCAGGCCCAGCCCAAAAGTGTTGCGCCTTCGGTTGACTATGTCCGCTCTAGCCGTAACGCCTTCCTGTCCTTCGCCACCGCCCGTTTGACCAGCGCCTCCGTCAGCTTCTACAACTGCACCTGTGGGCATCACAAAGGCCAGCACCAGATAAAGGAGGAAGCCTGCTCCGGCAAGGAAGCAAAGGCAGACAAATGCCACTCGTACCAGCGCTGGGTCAACGTCAAAGTACTCAGCCAACCCGCCGGATACGCCAAAGAAAACCTTGCCATTGGCGCTTTTGTAGAGCCTGCTGCTTGTCATCATTTTTCTCGCTCCTTTGCTCGGTTGCTTTGCAGTTACGGCGTCGTCCGCACCGTCGCAGGCACGGTCGTTATTGCATCCAGCGCGTCCAGCACTTCATTGCCTAGCCGGACATCCACAGCAGCCAGGTTGGCCTTCACCTGCTCAGGCTTGCTGCTTCCAATTATGACGGAGCCCACACTGGGCTTGGAGAGCGCCCATGCAATCGACACCTCAGTGGGCGTGTGCCCGGCCTCTTCTGCGAG
>JAQBVZ010000169.1 GCA_027625205.1 Chloroflexota bacterium | reverse complement strand
ATACCATAGGTGTCCTAGTGCGTCCACCCAACCTCCGTGGACTGAGACGTTGTGCTTCTTTGCCGTAGCCTCCATGTTACTGGCGGCGGATCGCGCCAACTCTCCATATTCGCTATGCGCAGCGGCGCAGGTATTTGGTCCGTGGCTGAGGACAGCCATGTGCAGCATGATGCTTCCCTCCCGTAAATAGGTAACCAGCTACGCCAGTGTAATGTGTCTGGGGGCAACGCCAGTATTTTATTATTTCAACCGTCCTCTTGCTAGAGCCCCGTGCCACCGTAACGTGTCATAAGCCCATGGACTGTCCAACAACACAGGCGTCGCATGTGCTAGCCATGGCTTGGGGCCGCTGTTGCAGGTATAGTAGCCGCGCGCCCTTGCGCAATCCCTGTTCCTCTGGCTGACCACTCTTGGCGACCCAACAACCACCGCCCCAACGCAAGCCCCGGTTCTACTACGGGTGGGTCATCGTCGTCGTTGTCGCCCTTGCAGGCTTTAGCCAGACGGCTGAGACGTTTCCCCTGTGGGGCGTGCTCCTCAAGCCCATGACTAGTGAATTTGGGTGGAGCCGGAGCGCCTTTGCCGGCGCGCTGAGCCTGGCCACCATCCTGGGCGCCATGCTGGCTGTTGCCTTTGGCCCGGCCATTGACCGCTTTGGGCCGCGATGGCTCACCGTGGCGGGCTTCACCATCATTGGCGGCACTCTGATGCTCATGCCCCTCATCTCTGAGTTGTGGCACTTCTACGTGCTGCTGGTCTTTGGACGGATGATCCACATGGGAGTGGTTGGCCTTTCCATGGTTGTTATCACCTCCAAGTGGTTTGTAGCCAAGCGGGGTAGGGCTGTGGCCATCAGCGGCGTTGGCAATAGGGTAGGGAGCGCAGTGACGCCAGTGTACGCGCAGATACTCGTGAGCAACGCTGGATGGCGGGCAGCCGTGGTGGCCGTTGGCATCATGGTGTGGGTGGTGTCGCTGGCACCCTCCGCGCTGTTCTTGCGACGTGAGCCGGAGGACATGGGGCTGCATCCAGACGGCATCTCCGACGAAGAAGCGGTTGCGCGGAGGGAGCGGTCCGTGGCGGGCTCAACCTCTCGTGGTGTACGAGACGTCTCCTACACGTTGGCGGCAGTGTTGCGGATGCCTTCGTTCTACCTGCTCGTCGTGGGCTTGTCACTGGGGTTTATGGTTGCAGTCACCACCAGCCTGCACATCATCCCTCACCTGACGGATACGGGGCTGTCGCCGGAGCAGGCCGTCGCTGTCATGTCCGTCTCGGCCATAGCTGGCGCGTTGGGTTCGTTGGCCTTTGGCTTCGTTGCTGAGCGGTTGACCTCTCGGGTAGCGGTGATAGTCACCTACGTCATGTCGGCGGTGGCCTTTGTGTGGTTGCTGAACGTGGACTCGTTCCTCACGGCCATGGCCTGGGGCATCCTGTACGGTGCGGTGCTGGGCGGGGTCTTCACCTTGCATCAGGTGGTGATGGCGGACTACTTTGGCCGGGGATCCCTGGGCACGATACGGGGCGTGGTGCTGCCGTTCCAGAGCATCATGCAAGCTGCCGGGCCGGTGGCTGCGGGCCTGGCCTACGACATCACTGAAACGTATTCGCAGGTGTTCGGCCTGCTCGTGGTGCTGTCGGTAGTATCAGCAGCGCTGGTGCTGGCGTCCAAGCCGCCTACGCAACGAGTTGTCAGCGCGGGGCTGAAGCCCGCCGAGGGCTAGCCTAGGGGCGTGCTATCAGGACGTTGACGGTGGTGTCCATGACCAACGTTCCTTGTTGCACAAATGGCTTTACCGCATCACTAATGTCGGTCTTCATCTGATCAAATAGCTGCTCACGCTCTGTGTGAGGCTTAGCTGCAAACCCTGGCAGCACAGCCGTCGCTCCTCGCAACATCATTGGTGCGAACTCATCAGGGTTGCCGACATGAATAGTCAGGTCTGCCTGCTGAATGTCCACGTTGGAAAATCTTGCTTCACTTGCCAGGCGACGTATGATTCCAGAATCGCCCAGTGAGAATGGTGGGCCGAAGGCGCCCTGCGCAATGTGGCGCGGCACAACTGCGTCAAACGCCTTCATCACGGGCTGCGCATCGAGATTCCGCCACAGGCTTATGACGGCCCTACCTTCAGCAGTCAGCACGCGCTTTATTTCCTTGAGCCCCGCGCTAGCGTCAGGGAAAAATTGGAGACCCTGTTGGCAGAGGACAAGGTCAAATGAATCATCCTCAAACGGAAGCTCGGTGCCGCTTCCCTCTCTCCATTCAACCTTCGCTCCACCACTGGGCGTCAATGAGCGAGCGACCTCCAACATGCCTGGTGAGATGTCCAGTCCCGTCACGGTACCTTCCGTACCGACAATCGACGCGACAGACCGGGTGACAATGCCAGTGCCACACGCCAGGTCCAGAACTCTTTCTCCAGCCTGGGGCAAGGCTCGTTGCAACAGGTCTGCGGTCCACGGTACGAACATAGTTTGAACAATGTGTCGCTCGTAGGCTTCTGACGGATTTGGGGAGGGGACATTCTCTGTCATAACGTACCTTGTTGGGGTTGTTGGGTCACTCAATACTACATACGTCCCGGCGATACCGCCATGGAACCCTTGTTTCTGCAGGTTGATACTAGCCAGCGAGTAGCCGGTGAGCAGCGCAACGATGACGGTAGATGAGCGTCTACGCCAGGAACTTCAGGACGAGATTGCTGAACTCGTTCGCCTTCTCGTACTGGGGCCAGTGGCCGCACTCTCCAAAAATGTGCAGTTGAGCGTCAGGTAGCTTCCAGAGAAAGAGCAGCGCGTGGTCCAGGGGCACTGAGCGGTCGTCACGGCCCCATACCAGCAGCGTCTTGGCCTTCACCTGCTCCAACAGCGCCACAGGGTTGTTCAGCCGCGCTCCTGTGTTGGTGGCGCCCTTCATGAAATTCTCGATGTGCTGCGGGTGGCCAAGGATGTCCTCGTAGCGGTCGTCAACAACCTCGTCTGTGACCAACGCGCGGTCGTAAACGTAAAGCTCCAGGAACCAGCGCGCCGTTTCACGAGTGGGGTTTAAGTAGAAGGCACGCTCCGCCTTGCCGCCCTCGCTTGGTTGAGGCTTGAAGATGCTCACGCCACCACCCGCAGGATTGACCATTACCAGCTTGTTGAGCCTGTCTCCGTATTCAACCGCAAACCGGATGATGCTTGCGCCCATGGGGCCGCCCACAAGGTGCGCCTTTGGTATGTCCAATGCGTCCATAAGCTCCACAATGGCCTTGGCGTTCATCA
>JAQBVZ010000168.1 GCA_027625205.1 Chloroflexota bacterium | reverse complement strand
GTGTCCCATTGGTGCATTTTGGCAGCCGGCCGCCGCAGTGGGAGGAACATCCACGTCCACAAAGCCCGCCAGTTATGCTTAGGCCAGTAGCCGTTGAGCACAGGGAAGTAGACGCGCGCAAAGGGCTTGCTTGGCGTCCGGCTGTTGGGGCTTCTGCGGGCGATGATTGCCCGCCCGTTAACGACGTAGTTCCGCAGGCCTACGGGGCCAGCTGCAAAGACCGGGAACATGTAGCTGCGGGCGGCGTTACGGTGCACGTAGGGCACGTGGGCGTCTGGGCCGTTGTCCATGGCCAGCAGCCAGTTGACAGGCCAGTATTCAGTCGCGTATTGCATCATGCTGTGGTCATCAAAGAACTCCGGCGGAATGTCCTCTTCTAGCGGCGCTGGATCGCCTTCGCCCATCCAGACCCAGACCATGCCTTTGAGCGTTACCGTGGGGTATTTGCGCACCTTCACCTTGCCGGGGATTTTGGACTCCGGGCCTTCAGGGAGCACCGCCAGCACGTTGCCGTCGCCGTCGAAGGTCCAGCCGTGGTAGGGGCAAGACACCGTGCCTTCAAAGTGGCAGTCGCCGTGCATGAGAGAGCCGCCACGGTGAGGGCAGACGTTCCATAGTGCGGCCACCTCTCCACCTTTGCCACGGAAGAAGACAAGGTCTACGCCAAGCATGTAGAGACCAACGGGCTTGTTCTTGACTTTTTTGGCTTCCATGGCGGGGTACCAGTACTCCTTGAGTCCATGGATGGGGGAGTAGTCTCGTATATCCCGCTCAGCGGTTGAGGTGTGTCCGTTTGTAGCGTTTGTCATGGTGACGTGCTCCTGACGGCTTGTGGCCGAAATCACAGTATTAGAGCGGGCCCATACTGTCAATTTCCATGGTCATGCGCTCTCCGGCGTTCCAGAGGGTATGCGTGTGGTCCTGTATGTCATGCGTGGCGTGAGCAGAAAGAATAGTGACGTCAGCAGGGTGCAACCAATGACCATCCACAGAGCGATGGTGTAGCTGCCGGTGCGGTCGAATATGGTGCCAGCAATGACCGGCATAGTGGCGGTGCCCAGTACCTGTACAGCGGTGATGGAGCCTCTAATGGTGCCGAAGGCACGGCGACCAAAGGCTTCGCCCGTAGCGGCCCAGACCAAGGGGAACAGCCCCTGGAAGCCTGAGATAAGCACTATGGCTATCCAAAACATCCAGAGTTCAGTGCCCAGGGTCAGCACGAGTACGCCGAGCCCCACAACGGCAGAGAGCACCGCTGCAACCTTGGGCCGGTGGAAACGGTCTCCCAGGGCTCCGGTGAAGATGGTCACTGGGATGCTGACCAAGGCCAGGATGCTGAGCAGTCCGGCGGCGCCCACCGGCCCCATGCCTTTCCAGACAAGCATGGGGATGAAGTGGATCTGGAGGGTGAATGTGGCGGCGGTGGAGAAGACGGTGGCAAAGGAGATGGTCCAAAACACGGTGGTGCGCGCTGCCTGCATGGCGGTAAGTCCGGTCAGTTCAGGAGCCACGGATGAGCTGGATGCGACTGAGGGGTCAGGGGGTACGCCGTCCGGCCCCAGCCCCACTTCTTCCGGCGTGTTCCGGCTGAAAACTACGCCGGGAACCCCTATGACTATGATGATGACGCCAGCCGCGAAGGCAGCCTCACGCCAGCCCACTGAGTCGATGATATAGGCAAGGAGAGGGACGAGTATAAAGGCACCAAAGCTGGCCCCTACCTGCAGGATGGACATGGCCATTGCCTTGTACTTGTCGAACCAGTTGTTGACGATCACTGACGTGCCCTGGAAGGCAAGAGTCATGAAACCAAGGCCGACAAAGCCAATGTAAGCAATGCCCACCACAAGCACTGAGTGCTCTTGGGACAGCAGCATGAACCCACCACCGACGAGGAGCGTGGTGGCGAAGAGGATTTTCCGTGCGCCGAACTTGTCGATGACGATGCCGAGCACTGGTGACGTGATGCTGGAGACCAGCATGCCCAGCGCGAAGATGGTGGAGATGAGCCCCCTGCTGACGCCTAGGGCAGTCTCCAGCGGGATGACGAAGTTGGTGCTGGAGAACTGGACAACGCCAGCGCCGCCAGCGCGCGGCCCGAGCATGAGCGCGAGGACACGCCACGCGTAGAAGCCACTGCGTTTCTGTTGGAGCTTTTGCGTATCTGAAGTCATAGCCAGAGGCGGTTAACGGACAAGATTACAAGCGGATGAAGCTACGATGCGCCATTGTAGCACGGGACAATCTACTAGCAGGCCCCGGCTATCAGCATGGCGTTCCGTGTCTCAGCCGCCGTGGGGTGGATGAGCTCCCCGCGCTCAATATGCCTTGCTAGCGCTCCGTCCAGAAATGCCAGGGTGCCCCCGCAGAGGTTTTCAAAAGCGGCGGTGCGCACGCCCTCTTGGAACGGGAATTGGGCTGCTTTCATGGGGTCCAGCTTGTCAGCCAGGAAAACGACTTGTCCCACTGGTGATAGTTCCGGGTGCGCGGTGGTGTGCCATAGGACCCCCTCAAGGACGGTGCTATCACTAATAGCGCCCCCGTCGCTCAGCCATCGTGCGCCCACGGGGCCGTGGAGCAGAACAGGTGCGTTGGCCTCTGCTGCATTGATAGGCAATCTCATGCGCCGCGCTTCATCGAGTAAAACCTGAGGCTTTGCTGATCTCGCTACGTCATGGGCGGCGGCAGTCAGTTCTGCGAGGTCCTGGTCTAGGTTATGCGCGGCAGCTAGCTCCCTGGCCATCTTTCGTACGCGCTGGATGTGCGCTTGGAGGCCTTGAGGGAGCGCGTCAAGTCTTGTTTGGAGCAGTGGAGGCAAAGTAATGGTTGCCATGTGGTGGCTTTACCCTATCGCCGAGAGGGGGCGGCCGGCCAGCAGGTGCATGTGCAGATGAGGCACCCATTGCCCGGAGTCCGGCCCCTGGTTTACCACCAGCCGGTAGCCGCTTTCAGTCACGTTCAGTTGCTTGGCCAGGGTCGTACTCGCGCTGAAAAGGCTGCCCAACGCGTGGAGGCGCTCTGTAGGCTCACTGCTGAGGTCGACGATATGGGCAAAGGGAATGATGAGGATGTGGACTGGTGCCTCGGGCTTGATGTCCCGAATAGCAAAGACGAAATCGTCTCGATAGAGAAATTCCGCAGGAATTTCTCTATCGCCAATTTTGCAGAAGATACAGTCATCTTTGGTCATGGCATGCCGAAGCGGTGACGCTCAATGGGGCAGGAATGACCCCATAAACGCCCGCCGGTCTGAAGACTATGACACCAAATGTAGTCTAGCTGCTGGAGAC
>JAQBVZ010000167.1 GCA_027625205.1 Chloroflexota bacterium | reverse complement strand
AGACCGGCAACGCAAGTGTCAGGACAAGGCCGCCAGCCCACACCAAGACGGCGGTCTGGCCGCCGCCGCCCGCCAGGCGAGTGATGAGGAATGCAAGAGCGCCCATTCCACCCAGCACAAACAAGGCCATCAACCCAAACACAAAAAGGAAGCGGAAAAAGAGGGTACTGCGGTGGGCGCGCCACTCCCCAGAGCGTCCCTGCATCCAGGGCGGCCTCCAATGGCTGCGTCTATGCTGCCAGCCCCTGTTACCTGGCATGCTGCACCTCGTCACTTAGCTTATAGCCCACGCCAAAGACTGTGAGCACGTAACGCGGTTCAGCCGGTGTTGGCTCCAGCTTCCGCCGTAGATTCTTGATGTGGCTATCCACGCTCCGGTCAAAGCCGTCATAGTCCACACTGTGAAGCCTGTCCAGCAACTGTGCACGAGTAAAGGTCTGACCAGGGCGGCTTGCCAAGGTGGCAAGCACCGTGAATTCAATAGGCGTCAGGTTTACGGCTTCGCCGGAGCGGGCCACTGTGTGACCCGCCATGTTTATCTCAAGGTCGCCGGCACGGAGTACGCCATGCTGTTGCACATTGCCCTGCACGCGGCGGAACACCGCACGTACACGGGCGACCAGCTCCTTGGGCGAGAAGGGTTTGGTTATGTAGTCGTCCGCTCCAAGCTCCAGACCCACCAGCCGGTCGGTTTCCTCCGCTCGCGCCGTGAGCATGATGATGGGGACTTCTGAGTCCCTGCGTATTGCACGGCACACGTCAAGGCGGTCCATTTCAGGCAGGCCAAGGTCCAGCACCACCAGGTTGGGTTTCTCACGACGGGTCATTTCCAGGGCCGTGCTGCCATTGTTTGTGGACAGCACACGGAAGCCACCTTGCTCTAGGTAGTCCTGGGCCAGCTTCACCGTCTTTGGCTCGTCGTCCACCACCAATATCAGTTCATTCATGCCATACCTACACTTTACGGGGAGCAGGCGTACACCTGCTCCCCGCGCATGATACTACTCGCACTTAGCTAGTCAGCCTTGGGCTTGTCGTCTGGCTCTTGCCCCTCCATCGGCTCCTCACCATGCGGGTGTTCATGGTGGTGGCCATGACCGTGTCCCCAATAGCCGTGGCCTTCATCATGCGGCCCGCCATGATGACTGCTATACGGCCCCGCGTGGTATCCACGCCAACGCCGGAAGAAGAAGACCTTGCTGATGAAGACCATGAAAAACATGAGGAGAAGGAACTTGAAGAAGAACCCAACTCCCCATAGCGCTCCTACACCCGCTGTCGCCGGGGTAGCAGCAACGCCCCCAGTAATCCCAGCGTCATAGCCTTGGGTCCAGCCGATGAATCCGCCTAACGCCAGTAACCCCACACCCACCAACGCCACCGTTATCAATCTTCCCATCACCGCACCTCCTGCAGTTGTGATGGGGCCAGTATGACAATGAGATATGGAGAAGTTATGGATTCTCAGAGGAGATGTGATTGAGTATCGCGGACTGGCCTTCGGTGAAGTAAAGTTCAGCAAGTTAGGTGAGCTCATGTGAGCGGAGGCCGACCATGTTGATTATTGATAACGACAATATCCGCGCGGTGCTGGCGGCAGACGTGACCATAGACGCTCTACGGTTGGCCTATCGCTAGGTGGTGGAAGGCGAGGGTCTCTGCCGTCCACGCATAGACATGCGGTTTCCCACTGAATGGTTGCTGTAAAAGGAACGGAACTAAGCGGCATGCCCATCATTACGCTGACCATAAACGGCAAGGAACGCCAGCTTGAAGGACCAGTCACCGTGGCTGGCTATATCGCCTCCTTGGGGCTGGATACCCAGCATGTGGCGGTGGCGCGCAACGGTGAAGTGCTGGAGCGCTCTGACTTTGTCAGCGCCACCCTTGCTGACGGCGACACTGTGGAGATCGTCCGGCCTGTCGGCGGTGGCTAGTCCTACTTAAACTCACGCACTTCAACTACATCTCCTGGCTTGGGGGTTGTCAAATCCCTAAGGACGTGTAATAATTAACTTGATGGTTAATTATTCTTTGGAATTGGAATTGGAATTGGAATTGGAATTGGACTTGGTCTTCGCAGCGCTGTCAGACCCCACGCGCCGCGCTATCCTCTCGCAGCTTGCCGAGGGTGAGTCCACCGTCAAACAACTCGCAGAGCCCTTTGAGATGTCACTGCCAGCCATCTCCAAGCACCTCAAAGTGTTGGAGCGGGCTGGCTTGCTAGCTCGCGAGATTGATGGCCGGGTCCATCACTGCCACCTTGAGGCCGAGCCTTTAAGGGAAGCCGCCACCTGGATTGCCCACTATCGTCGCTTCTGGGATGGGCAGCTTGACTCCCTTGCCCGTTATCTGGAAGAGACGGCGGATGGCACTCCCACGCCAACTAGCGAGAGTGAGTCCACACCTCAGGAGGACGACGCCCCATGAGCACAACATGCCCCGCGCCCACCCTCACACTAACGGTGAACCGGGTATTCAACGCCTCCAGAGAGCGGGTGTATGCCGCGTGGACGGAGCCTGACCAGTTCCAACGGTGGTGGGGTCCTCCGGGGACTGTCATCCCCTTTGTTGAAATGGACGTGCGAGTGGCTATCGCGTGGCTATGGTGCCGCCAGGGATGGACGTAGTGTATGTGAAGGGGACGTACCGAGAGGTGGTCCCGTTGGAGTTACTGGTCTACACGTGGGAGTGGGAGGGCAACCCCATGGAGGGCCGCGAGACGCTGGTGACAGTGGAGTTCCGAGACCTTGGCAAGCAGACTGAGGTTGCCATTACTAATGAGGGTTTCCCTGATGAGTATGAGGTCCAACTGCACACGGATGGCTGGAACGGTTGCTTTGCGGGATTGGATGCGCTGCTGGCCGGCCGGCCACACCCTTAGTACCGCACAATTAGGCCAGATGATGATGTCCTGAAGATTAAGCAGGCGCACGTTAGTGGGCAATCAACTTTTCTAAACACGAGGAGGAGCAGTTATGGCGAAGTCTATTGTTCAGTCTTACACGGTGAAGGCCCCGGTATCACAAGTGTTCAAGTCCCTGACGGACGCGGCGGAGATGGTGAAATGGTGGCCGTCCACAGCACCGGTGTCGGATGCCCGACCCGGCGGCAAGTACGCTATCACCTTTGAATTTCCCAACAACCCTGAGCACAACATGAAGCATGATGGTGAGTACATTGAAGTGGTGCTGGACCAGAAGGTGAGCTATACGTGGGACCTCCCTCTGGGGATGACCACCGTGGCCTTCACCATGGCGGATAAGGGTGGCGAGACAGAACTAATTCTGGACCACT
>JAQBVZ010000166.1 GCA_027625205.1 Chloroflexota bacterium | reverse complement strand
GCAGGACGTACGCCTTGCGGAGCCCGCGCCGGTAGAGGGCCTGGAGCGAGAACGTGTTGAGGAACCAGCGGGCCGGAACAAAGAGCACCACCGCGGCAACGGTGAAGGCGGCCAGCGTCATCACGACAAGCCCTTGAGAGATATCACGGGTGGTTGGCAGGTCAGGGAAGAACGCGATGTCCAGGGCGTAGTAGGCGGTTAGCAGTAGGACGGCCAGTGCGACGAACCCAAGGATGCCCGCCGGAGCGCCGAGGAGCTTTTTAACTCCGCTGTCCTTTGCCTGGACTCCGCCCTCAGCGACCTTGGAGAAGAAATTGTACGCGGAGACTGCGGTGCCCAATAGCGTTGCGCTGGACAATCCTGCCGCCGCGAGTAGCTCTGCGAGGTTGGCATCCAGCCAATACGCGGCGGCGATTCCCAATATGAACAGGTCAGCCAGCAGCCAAGAGACAGCCGCAATGAGCACTGACTTCTGCAGCGGGTAGAAGCGGTGCTTGAAGTCAGCTCCACCCGTTATGCCCGGGGGCTTCCACCAGACGAACAACATGAAAACGGCAAGCAGCGCTAGTGGGCCGAAGAGCATGGGTATACGAATGGCTGATTCCAGGGGCGTTTCCCTGTCCCAAAACCCTGTGGGGACCATAATGGTCAGCCCAATAATTGCCAGCACCCAGGGAAGGGGAATGAGCGCCAAGTTGATGAGGGTGGAGGACACGTAACGGAAGAGCGTCACCCATGTCCAAACATCAAACAAGCCCAAGTGCGGCGCCAGCCAGTTGCCGTGGGCTCTGACGTGACGTACAGCGTCCGACTCACGGTCGTAGATTGCCGGTCAGCGTTGGTATCGTCGTCGATAAACTTGAAAGGGAAGCGTTCCTTGCTTGAGCCGTACGGGGAATCACCCGCCGCAAGGCTGCTCCAGCTTGCGCCCAAATAGCCGCCGCCTGACGCGATGGAGAGATAGTCCACGTAGGGCAGAACGCCAAGTTGCGATAGTCGTTGGACAGCGCCAAGGGAATAGATGGCCGCCCCTACGCCGCCCCCGGACAGGGCCAGGCCGATAAGCGCATTGTCCACTTTGGGGAAGTGACCCTCATCTGCCTTGACGGGTAGTTGAGGCTGGTCCTCCCGTTGCCTGCGAGGAAGCACCACTCCTCCATCTCCCTGTGAAACACTTCTTGAAAGTTTGCGTCGTCAGCGTGCATATCCGCCTCCGGATGTAGACGGACTGCGATTCGTTTGACGTATCTACTAAGTTTCCCATCATTGTGCGAGTAGGGATAGAAGCTAAAGTCGCAAGGGGAGGGTGTAAAATTAAGGTGCGTGGGTGGGACCCACAGAAGGAGGTTGCCATGCAGAAGATAGCCTGGGCGTTGGTCATCGTCGGCTCTGCGGTGCTTCTGGGGTACGCCGGTTATTATTCTATCGACGCTTTCTTCCGTGCATCTGACGTTCCCATAGCGGTCAAGATAGCAGCGCCGGTTGCTGTGTTTGGGGTGATTATGCTTGCGGCGATGATTGTCAGAGACCGCTTGGCCGAGAAGGACAAAGAGGACTTTAGGAAGGACGACAAATGATTATTGTAACGACCGATCAGATAGAGGGTATGCGGATTACCAAGAACCTGGGTCTTGTCAGAGGAAGCACCATCCGTGCGCGGCATGTGGGCAAGGACATCATGGCCGCTTTCAGGAACCTCGTTGGTGGCGAGATTTCTGAATACACCAAGCTGTTGGCGGAGTCCCGGGAGCAGTCCATCAAACGCATGACGGATGAAGCGGAGGGCCTAGGCGCCAACGCAATTGTCGCCACGAGGTTCGTGACCTCCATGGTCATGTCAGGCGCAGCCGAACTGCTGGTCTACGGGACTGGGGTGGTGGTTGAAGAGGCTAACTAGCTGCTGGCGTGTGTCTTGCGGTACTCAGCAATGGCGTCATCTACGGTGGCCCAGGCCAGCAGCGCACACTTGATGCGGACGGGAAACTTCTTCACGCCTTGCAGCGCGGCCAGGTCCTCCAACTGTTCCTCCTCCGCGTCCGTGACCTCATGGTCATGCATCATCTCGCGGAACAGGTGAGAGAGGGAGGCGACCTCCTCCAGGGTGTGACCCTTCAGGTGGTCACTCATCATGGAGGCGGAGGCCTGGCTGATAGCGCAGCCCTGGCCTTCCAGGCCAACGTCCGTGATAAGGCCGTTGCTGTCAACGTGGGCAGTAAGCGTTATCTGGTCGCCGCAGAAGGGGTTGTAGCCCTCAGCCTTCAGCTCTGCGCCGTCCACAGTCCCTCGGTTATGGGGCCGCTTGTAGTGGTCCAGGATGATTTCCTGGTATAGGTCGTCAAGACCGTCGGGTAGCATCCTCGAAATACCTCTGTGTTTGAGCAATACCCTCAACAAGGGCATCAACTTCCTCTTCTGTATTGTAGATGTAGAAACTCGCCCTGGCGGTGGCTGGCACATGCAGCACTTTCATCAGCGGCATGGCGCAGTGGTGCCCTGTCCTAATGGCGATGCCCAACTGGTCCAAGGCCGTCCCCATGTCATGAGGGTGTACCTCCGGGGCATGAAAGGATATCACGCCGCCTCTTGCATCCATGTCCGTGGTGCCAAAGGGCGTCACGCCCTCCAAGTCTTTGAACCGCTCCAGCGCGTAGGACGTCAGTTGCACTTCATGCGCACGGATGTTGTCCATGCCCAGGTCGTTCAAATAGTCGACCGCCGCGCCCAGGCCAATGGCGTCCGCAATGTTGGGCGTGCCAGCCTCAAACCGCGCGGGCAGGTCATTCCAGGTGGAGCGGTCCAGGTACACCTCGCGAATCATATCGCCGCCGCGCAGGAACGGTTGCATCTCCTCCAGTACCGAGCCCTTCACGTACAGGATGCCGATGCCCGTGGGCCCGCACATCTTGTGGCTGGAGAAGGCCAGGAAGTCACAGTCCAGGTCCTGCACATCAACTGGCATATGCGGCACGCTCTGGGCCGCGTCCAGCAGCACCAGCGCTCCCACACAGTGGGCAGCGTCAATGAGCGGCTTCACCGGCACAATGGTGCCAAGGACGTTGGACATCTGCGTTACCGACACCAGCTTGGTCTTGGAGGTGACCAGGCTGTCCATGTCTGAGAGGTCCAGCGTGTAGTCCGGGGCCATGCGGATGTATTTGAGGACGGCCCCCGTTTCCTGGGCCACCCACTGCCAGGGCACTAGGTTGCTGTGGTGCTCCGCCTCACTCAGGAGTATCTCGTCACCCTGCTTCAGGTTGGAGACAGCCCACGTCCGCGAGACGAGGTTGATGCTCTCCGTGGTGTCGCGGG
>JAQBVZ010000165.1 GCA_027625205.1 Chloroflexota bacterium | reverse complement strand
TGACGAAGGTCTCCGTGTGCCGGACTCCGGGGATTATGCCCACTTTCTGGTGCAGGAAAGAGGCCAGAGCTTCAGAGCTACCCAAGTGGACCCAGATAAAGATGTCATAACTGCCGGTGGTGATGGCCACGTGTTCCGTCTCATGCAGCCTTGCCAGTTCCGCCGCTACCACCTCTACCTGTGCGGGGTCTACTTCCAGCCCTACGAACGCAGAGGTGTGATAGCCAACTCTCTCCGGTTCAGCAATGGCAACCACCCGGATGACGCCGTCCTCTAGGAGTTTGGCAAGCCGACGGCGGACGGTGCCTTCACTGACACTTAACTCCCTGGCCATTTTTGCATGGGAGGCCCGGCCATCATCTTGCAGCAGCCCTATTATCCTGCGGTCTAATTCATCCGTGGCAGACCCCCAAAACTGACGAAATTGGTTCTCTCATCTCACGTAGAGGTGTGTGAGCGGCCTTTGCGTGAAGGCGCGGCAACAACCCTACGCCTGAATCCACAACATTGTCAAGAAAATGGTGGGGTTTCCGAGAAATCAATGTTGCTTTGCGACGCAACAGCGCGGTATGCACTTGATATGACGGCTATCTGCGGCTATGTTTGCCTGTCCCAAGGTGCGGAACGCCAGACACGGGAGCATGATCTGAGTCGCTCTAATATAGGCCTTTATGGCGTAAGTGCAACGCTCCCGTGCATGTACACGCGGGCACACGTTACATAATAAGGTATGACCGACGCTGCTAAGCGGGAGGGTCTGGCCTGGCCAAGTCAGCCAAGCACGCGATGGATGGTTCCAGCGCTAGCGGGACCCTCGCCGGTCTCCACGTGGTTGGAATATGGACCCTGCGCCCGGTAGGTTTGACGGGATTGGCTTGGTGTTGGATTTCACGCCAGGAAGAGCCCTGCGTGAAATGACGCTATACGCCGCAGCGCCCACTACACCAAGCGCCATCCACCTCAAGAAACCACGCCGCCCGTCTCCATGTTCACTCTTCAGGCTCTCTTGCAACGGCCCACTCCTGGTTGAATATTAGGAAGTCCAGACTCTGTGCACGGCGCTCACGTCTCTCAGGTTAAGCAATGCGCCGCCGTTCTGGGATATTGTAACGGGTGGATGGAAAAACTCAAGAACCCGCACGGAAGTACGCCACTCAACCGGCCCGGAGTTCCAGCGTCCGGTACAAGCATAATGACCCCACCAACTACGCCGATTTCCGTCAGCGCAAGGTGTTGACACCGTTTACAGCAGTACGATAATGTTCTGTAGCTTGACAGGGACATTCGTCTCTTGGTTCTAGGCCCAATCGGCAGACCTCGGCCAGTGTGCAGCTGACGAGGTTCGCAAAATGGCGTAGGCACAGTAGGCTCACCAGCATCACACAGTAGGCGGTGCGTTACGGAAGACCCGGGCTTTATCACCAGTGCCGCGTGGGCGGATATCAGGTGGTTCCTTATCATGCTATGGCTTTTGCCGCTGCCTGTTATTGGCTTGGCCGGCAGCATGCTGATAGCCCATGGGATCATCCCATCACTGGCAGAGAGCGGTGACATCAAGGACCCTAGGATACTGAAGCTCAGGCCGGTATTCTATGGAACAGCCGCCGTCTCGTTGGTGCTGGTTATTGTAGTGCTCGTAGTCGGAATTCCTTTGGTAGAGTTAGTAAACGGCGTTTACGGGCGCTGGTGGATTTAAAATAAGGGTCTGAAGCAAGCATTGGCTCCTAGCCAGGAAACTTGCTTGATTGCATAGAGCAGCATTCTAAGAGGACACGAACGCAGTGCTGAAAGTCGGCGCCCCACTCATGGGACTGGCCATCACGGTTGTCTTCGTCGTGGCAGCTATATTTCTTTTCAAAACCTGGTGGGGCACTCCGCCCTCCGTGCTCGGTTTTTCCGTACTCAACCTTGGTGAAGGCCCCACACAGCCAATAGCCTTCCCGCACACTGTCCACGTCCAAGACGCAGGGCTGGACTGTCAGTTCTGCCACCGGACAGTCAGCACAGAGGAAGCGGCCGGCATTCCAGCCGTTCAGCAGTGCCTTTTCTGCCACGACCTCGGTCGCATAGACGGCTCTTCTTTTGACGCCAACGGCAACAAGATTCCGGGCACTGAGAGCCCGGAAATTGCAAAGATACGAAATGCTTTCTATGGAAACCCTGATACCGGCGACGGGCCCGCGCCTATCGACTGGGTACGTGTGCATCGGATGCCTGACCATGTGCAGTTCGTCCATTCACCACACATCCAGGCAGGGTTTGACTGCGCCACATGTCATGGTGACGTGGGGAGCATGGTGAAAGTGGAGCAGGTCCAAGACCTGAAAATGAACCAATGTGTGGACTGCCACAGACAAAACAACGCGCCCACTGACTGTGCGACGTGTCACTACTAAGAGGGTATTAGGGCATGGGTCTTACACGACGACAATTTCTTAAATGGTCCGGCGCCACTGGTGTCGGGGCCGTGGTGTTTGCCGGATGCACCGTGCCTGAAGAGGAGATCAGGGTCCAAAGCCCTCTGCGGATGCCGGAGGACCTAGTCACTGGGCGCGACAACTTCTACGCAACTACGTTCCAGGATGGCGCCTCCAGTGAAGGGTTGCTGGTCAGAGTCATGGAAGGTCGTGCCAAGAAGGTTGAAGGCAACCCTGACTTTCCGTTAAACACAGGAAAGCATGGCATCCGTAGTGAAGCCCTGCTGCAAGCGCTGTACCATCCTGACCGCATCACTGGCCCGTTCATCAGGGACCAGAAGGGCGGCACCCTGCGCTCAATAACCTGGCCTGAGGCCATGGCCCGTCTGGCAGACATTCTAAAGGGCGCGGACCCCGCTTCCGTCTTAATGGCCACTGCTCCCTTTCGCGGACAATTGGCTGCCGTCACCTCACGCTTTGTTGCAGCATACGGCGCTGAGCACCTGGGGTTTGACCCCCTGGACAATACAGTGCTCCGGAAGACCATGGTTGATCTCTTTGACCAGGCGGTTCTGCCTGACTTTGACCTGGCCAAGACAAATTACCTCTTGAACTTTGGTGCGGACTTTCTGGGCACCTGGGTGGCCCCCACGCACTTCATGCGCGGCTATGGCGAGTTCCGCCAGGGTGAGAAGAGGAATGGGCGGCGTGGGCACTTTGTCCATGTGGAGCCACGGATGTCCACGACGGCCGCCAGCGCTGATGAGTGGGTCTATGTGAGCCCGGGCTCTGAGGGGCTGCTGGCCATGAGTATGGCGTACGTCATCATTAAGAATGGTCTTGGAAACGCCGACGCTGCCGCCTCACTAACGGGTGGCAGGGGCGCGGCAGCACTAGACCGATATG
>JAQBVZ010000164.1 GCA_027625205.1 Chloroflexota bacterium | reverse complement strand
GTCTGCAGCCTTATTGAGGAGGGCCAGTCTGATGAAGAGATACTGGACTACTTTGTAACCAGATACGGAGAGAATGTGCTGGCGGAGCCTCCCAAGAGCGGGTTCTCTTTGACTATATGGCTCATCCCATTTGTGACCATGGGTATGGGAATTGGCGGAGTGGTATGGGCAGTAAAAGCGCTGCGGAAGTCAGCCGGGCAGTCTCTCAGCGTCCAGCCAGCCGCAAATGCGCCCTCCCCCGGCTTGGAGCGCTATATGGAGATGGTGGACTCAGAGATGGAGGGCCATGCAACGGACGACTAGTGGACGTGGCGGAAGGAGATGGAGATGGCGGAGCTAGGACAAGCAACTCTCATCATTGCGCTGGCGTTGAGCGCCTATGGGATGGTCACGCCCCTGCTGGGCGTACGGCGGGGAGTGCCTTCGTTGGTGGTGAGTGGCCGCAGGGCAACCTACCTTACGCTGTTATCGTTGACCATCGCCACAACCGCCCTTGTCGTAGCATTCCTAGACAACCAGTTCAACCTCCAGTACGTGGCGGAGCACAGTAACCTTGCCATGCCCAGGGTTTACACCTGGGTTGCCTTTTACGCAGGCAATGAAGGCTCCTTGCTGTACATTGCCCTTTCCCTAAGCCTCGTCTCAGCTCTGGTCATGTGGACGTCTCCATCACGGCTGGGTACCCTGCGTCCCTACGCCAACAGCGTGCTCATGCTCATTCTGACGTTCTTCCTAGCCGTAATGGTTACCCTGGCCAACCCCTTTACGGAGCTGGCCAACGCGCCGCTAGACGGCCGGGGCATCAACCCGCTTCTGCAACACCCCGGCATGTTCTTCCACCCTCCCCTGCTCATGACCGGCCTCATAGCCGTCTCCGTTCCGTTTGCATTGGCCATGGGCGCCATGCTCTCCGGGCGCGTGGATGATGACTGGGTGGATATAGGCCGGACGTGGGGAATCATAGCGTGGGCGCTGTTGGGGACAGGCCTGCTCCTGGGAGCGTGGTGGGCGTACACCATCCTGGGTTGGGGCGGTTACTGGGCCTGGGACCCCGTGGAGAACGCGGCCCTCATGCCCTGGCTTGGCCTGACCGCCTTCATTCACTCCATCATGGTCCAAAAGCGACGGGGTATGTTCCGTCTATGGAACATGGTGCTGGTCAACGTTACCTTTGTGCTGGCCTCATTTGGCATGTTCATCAATCGGGGGGGCAGCGTACCGTCCGTTCACTCTTTTGGGGCCTCCACATTGGGGTGGATATTCCTCTCCTTCATGGCGGTTGCGGCGGTTGCTTCTTTCAGCTTGTTCATTCACAAGATGAGCATTCTGAAGAGCGTGGAGAGCCTGGAGTCCACTCTCTCCCGAGAGGCGTCATTCCTACTTAACAATTTGCTGCTGCTGGGTGTCGCCTTCGTAACCCTGTGGGGCGTCATTTTTCCACTCATATCGCAACTCTTTGGTAAAGGCACCATCACCGTGGGGCAGCCCTTTTACAACCAGGTCAACGGGCCGCTATTTCTGGTGCTCATCTTTCTCATGGGCGTGGGACCCCTCTTACCCTGGCGCCACGGTTCATGGGCCACTCTCAGAAAGGCCATCGCGCTGCCGGGGTCCGTCGCTGTGGGCGTGACTGTTGTGCTGGCCGTCTTGGGAGTACGACAACCCTACGCGCTGCTGGGCTTCGGCGTCTCTACGCTGGTAGCGGCCTCCATCTTCCAAGAGTGGGTCCGCGGCACTATCGCACGGAAGCGAGCGTCAGGGGGCTCCTATCCAATTGCCTTCCTGGGGCTCATGTCAGCCAACCGCCCGAGGTACGGTGGGTACATCGTCCACCTTGCCATCGTCATGTTGGCCTTCGGTGTTGTTGGGTCCTCGTTCTACGACCTGGAAAAGGACGTATTGCTGCCCGTGGGCGGCAGTGCAACCATTGGCGACTACGAAATTGAGTTCATCAAGATTGATGTGATGCCCTTCTCCGACCGCACGGAGCGCACCGCCACAGTGGACGTCTACAAGAACGGCAAGTACATAGACACAATGGTTGCCTGGCAGGGCTTCTACCCGGACTTCCGCATGCTTTCCACTAGGGTCGCCATCCGGTCAACGCCCGTGGATGACCTCTATGTGATGTTCAGCGAGGTCCAGCCAGACGGTCAGAGCGCCGCCTTCCGGCTGCTGATGAACCCGCTGGTGTGGTGGATGTGGGTTGCAGGCCCTGTGATGATACTGGGCACGGTTGTAGCACTGTGGCCGGCCCGTCAGCGGGCGGTGGCCTACGTTACCCGGCCTGACAGGGCAAGTCCCCTACCACAAGGGACGGGGGGGGAACGAACCATGTCCATTCTCATCATCACCCTGCTCATCATTGTTTCGCTGGGCTTTGTGGTGTACCCGCTAGTAACCCGCCGACCAGAGTCTGAGGCTTCAGAGGAGTTGGCGCAGCAGGCCACGCAGCAGCTCCGACAGGCCAGGGAACGCATCTACGAAGAGATACGCGCGTTGCAGCAAGAGTTCTTCCTGGCGCACATGTCAAAAGAGGAATACCAAGCCAGACTTGCGGAGGCCCGTGTACAGGCCGCAACGCTCCTCCAACAACAGGAGCAGGTGCAAGAGACGTTAGCCCAGGCAGAAGCGGCTGTAGAGGCCCAAATGGAACGTATAACGGGAGCCTCCAGCGCTGGAGTGGACGCCCAGGAAAAGGGCTGAGGTATATGTTGGCGCTGCGCAGACCTTTAGCTATCGTGGCCCTGGCGTTGGCGTTAGCAGTTTCCTTGCCTGGCACTTCAACGGCCCAGGAGGGGCTTGCCGTGGCTGGCATCCTGGAGAACGGCTCACCCATTGACTCCTTTGACCCCACTCAAGTCACTGTAACGCTCAGGGTGCTGGAAGGCACCGTGGTGGTGGACCAACGGGCGGTACGACCCAACGCTGAGGGCCTATTCATCTTTGACGGGGTGCAGCCTGCGAGCGTCCGCACGTACTTCATCTCCGTGGAGTACCAGGGGGCCATCTATTCTGAGACTCGTCAGCTTGTGGATATAGAGCAGCCAGTGGTGCTCACCGTCTATGAGGCTACGCAAGACCCTACGGTGCTGTCCACCGTGTCTCATACCATCATCGTGACGGGCGCTGACGCCACTGAAGGGGTTGTTGAAATCCTTGAGCGCGTCAGCATAGCTAATCGCAGCGGCTCAACGCTTGTACCAGACCTCGCAAGCGGCATGCTGGGGTTCCTGCGCTTTGCCCTCCCGGCGGAGGCCTTCAACCTGGACGTACGCTCTGATCTGGTTGGCGGCCAGATACTGCAAGTTGACCGCGGGTTTG
>JAQBVZ010000163.1 GCA_027625205.1 Chloroflexota bacterium | reverse complement strand
CCATCTACTACCACAGCGACCACCAAAAGGCTCTGGCAGAGGCGGCGATAGCGGACTATACGGTGCGCAAAGTGTGGAAGGACCCCATCGTCACTGAGATTACAGCCCTGGGTGATTTCTACGCAGCGGAGGAGTACCACAACCAGTACTACCAGCGGAACCGTAACTCCGGGTACTGCCAGTTTGTCATTGAACCCAAGCTGGCCAAGCTCCGCAAGGAGCGGTTCGCAGCGCTCGAAGCGTAACGGCATCGCTGAAATGACAGGTACGTAGGGGCGCACAGTTGTGCGCCCCTACGTTTGTTTTGCCCGCTAACCACCCCTTTACAAGCCTCCACGGGTAAAGGTATAGTCCGCCCACAACAGAATAACGTGACCGGTTAGGTGTCCTCCTTTGGGAGGAAGAATAGGGAAGGCGGTGAGAATCCGCCGCGGTAGCGCCACTGTAATCGGGGAGTCCCCGCTGGGGTCCACTGTTCCGTAGTAAGGAATGGGAAGGGAACCAGCACCACCAACCCCCGTAAGCCAGGAGACCTGCCTTAACCGGCTCGTGGTTGACCTCTTCGCACTAAAAGAGGGGCCACCGGCCGTGAGACCCAGACGAGATAGCGCTCATTGCCACCGGACCCTCAGCGAAGAAAAGCTGGGGGTTTTTTGATGCCCCTTGCAGGTGCAGGCCGGGTGGCGCACTAACACTCGACTGGAGGATATCGATGAACACGTCTCGTGTCCGTTTTCCGCTTGGTCTCTTGATAGCAATGGCCGTTCTGCTGGTCACGCTGGCCGCCGCCTGCGGCCAAACTGAGCCAACGCCCACGCCAACACAAGTGCAGGTGGCACCGACAGCTACTGCCACGCTGACGCCTGCGACTCCCACGCCCACGACCGTGTCTCCGCGTGCAACGGCCACTGCAACCACAACGCCAGCCACGCCAACGCCCACTCCCGCGCTGTTCCCTTTCACTATGATCGACAGCAACGGCAGGGAGATTACGTTTGACGCGCCGCCTGAGCGCATTATCCCCTATGACGGCGCTGCGGTGGAAATACTCTTCGCCATGGGTGAAGGTCATAGGGTCGTGGGCACGCACAGCTTTGTAAGCTACCCGCCTGAAGCGGACGCTATCCCCAGGATAGGCAGCGCCTTTGCCATCAACCTTGAGGAGACAGTGGCGCTGGAGCCTGACCTGGTCTACCTGTTCTTTGACCGGTTCCTCGCTGACCTTGAGGAGGTGGGAGTCAAAGTTCTCTACACCCAGTCCCTCAGCAACACAGTGGATGACGTGCTGGAGCACTTCCGTCTGTGGGGCCGTCTGACGGGGAACGTCCAGGCCGCTGAGCGTGAGGCTGCGCTCTTCCAAGCCAGGCTGGACATCCTGAAAGACAAGCTGAAGGACGTTGAACGCGGCCCGCGTGTATACAATCACACCTTTGGCTTCTGGACTCCCGGCCCTGACACGCTGACGGGAAACATCTTCACGCTGTTAAAGGCTGAGATGGTGACTGAGGACATATCCGGCTACGCCCAGATAAGCCCGGAAGAGGTGCTGGTCAGAGTCCCTGAAGTGATCATCACCTCTGCAGATGCCGTGAGTGAGATTTCTGATGACCCCGCATTACAGAGTGTGACCGCCGTGAAGAATGGGCGTGTGTTGGTGCCGGAGCGCGCACCGCTGTTCATCGCCGGGCCGCGGCTTATGGACGTTATCGAAGAGATAGCCGAGTTCCTCTACCCTGAGTTGTTCCAGTAGGAGGCCCGGTCAAGTGAGTCTGCCGTTGACCAAAGACACCGCTCGCAGGAGGCCCCTGGCCTTTCTGTGGCCCCTGCCGCCCGTTTACCCATGGGGTCGACTTGGGATAGGTGCGCTCGTGGTGCTGGTCATCGGTATTGTGGCGGGGGGCATAGGCGCTGTTTTCATACCGCCGTGGACGTTGGTGAACATTGTCGCGGACAGGTTGCCTGGCGTGAGCGTGTCGAACGACTGGCCGGATAGCTTGGAGACGATTGTTTGGCGACTGCGGATGCCCCGCATTGTGCTGACTGCGCTGGTGGGTGCGGCCCTTGGTATATCTGGCGCAACGTATCAGGGGCTCTTTCGCAACCCGCTGGCAGACCCGTACCTCATTGGTGTGGCGTCAGGCGCGGGGCTGGGAGCGACAATCGTGCTGCTCACCGCTGTGCCGCTTTTCTACGTGGGCTTCAGCGTGCTCCCGCTGGCGGCCTTTGTCGGCGGCATGCTGGCTGTCAGCGTGGCTTACGGTATAGCGAAGCGCTCCGGTGGCGTGGAGCTAACAACGCTCATTTTGGCGGGAGTTGCCATCGCGTCGCTGGCGGGGGCTGTCACCAGTCTGCTGATCATCCGCGCGAACCCGGACGTGCGTCCGCTGCTGGGGTGGCTGTTCGGCGGGTTCATAGGCGCATCCTGGAATGACGTCCTGACGATACTGCCGTATGTGATAGTCGGTTCCCTCATCATGATGGCTTACAGCCGCATCTTGAACATGCTCCAGGCTGACGAACATGAGGCCAAGCAGATGGGCGTGAATGTTGAGCGTACCAAGCTGCTGCTCATTGCTACCGCGTCCCTCACCACAGCAGCGGCGGTCTCCGTGAGCGGGCTCATCGGCTTCGTGGGGTTGATAGCGCCTCATGCCGTGCGACTCGTCTGGGGCCATGACCACCGCTCGTTATTGCCCATTTCCATGTTGGTGGGCGCGGGCTTTCTGGTGCTGGCTGACATCGTCGCTCGCACGGCGGCAAGCCCCACTGAACTCCCCGTGGGCGTGGTCACGGCCTTTTGCGGCGCGCCCTTCTTCCTGTACTTGTTGCGCAAGCGGGGGAGGGCAGGGACATGAATGGCGTAGCGGCGTTGTCGGTAACGGACGTGCGGCTCGCATATGGGGCCACGGAGGTGCTCAAGGGCACCAGCCTGGAGGTGCGCCACGGTGAGATGCTGTGCCTTGTTGGCCCCAACGGCGCGGGAAAGAGCACACTGCTCAATGTGGTCAGCGGTGTGCTGCGCCCCGCAAGCGGACAGGTGTGCGTGGACGGCGTGGCCTTGAATGGACTGAGCGCCAAGGAGCGGGCAAGGCGTGTCGCTGTCGTGGCGCAGAACCCTGCAGTACCACCTGGATTCTCCTCCTTGGATGTGGTGCTCATGGGCAGAAATCCCCATCTTGGCTTGCTCCAGTGGGAGAGCTCCAATGACATAGATGCTTGTAAGCGCGCCATGGAGTTGACCGGGACCTGGGAGTTTGCAGAACGCCCTGTCGCCTCCCTGTCCGGTGGTGAGAGACAGCGAGTGTTCATCGCCAGGGCGCTGGCCCAGGAGACCGACCTTCTGCTGCTGGAC
>JAQBVZ010000162.1 GCA_027625205.1 Chloroflexota bacterium | reverse complement strand
CGAGCGGCGTCGGCCGTAGCATCAGGGTCGTCAGCGCGGAAGGTATGCCCGCCAAAAAGCTTCGATAGCCCTCGTAGCGAGGCATCGGTAGCTTCCGGCACCAGCATGGAGGCGAGCTCCTGAGTGTCCCAGCGCAGGTTGCCCGGACGCAGGCCGTGGCGCGACAGGAACGCCAGCGCAAAGTCGACGTTATGCCCCACCTGAGGGGCATCGCCCGTAAAGGCGGCCAGGTCAGCCGCCAGAGTGCTAGCAGTGCTGTCCACAGTTGCTGAGAAGCGGTCCAGCTCACGGTTGCCCTGGAATTTGACGGCGGCGACAGCCAACAGACGGTCACGTGCAGGGTCCAGGCCAGTGGTGGTCACGGCCAAAGCTACGCAAGGCATGTCCAGTGGATGGACCTTGAACAGCTCAGCGTTAAAGGAGGAGGAGGTCAATTGCTGCTCCGGTCAGAGATGAGGCAACGGTACGGGAGCGGGCACTGCGATGCAAGGGGTGTGTGGCAAGGAATGGTTGGCTCAGGAAAAGTACTCTGGCGCTTTTCCAAAGGCGTTCTGCTCCCCGGCAAACTCAAGCTGACGCCACATTTCATATACAACTATTGCTACCGCATTGGAGAGATTTAGGCTTCGGTTAGCAGGCATCATGGGGATTTTGACCTGATTGTCAGGACTAAATGCCGAAAGGATGCTCTTTGGTAGTCCCATCTGTTCAGAGCCAAACACAACGGTGTCGTTGGCATGGTATTGAACAGCATGATACGGAGTGGGTCCATTTGAAGTGGCTGCGTAGAAGTCACCCATATTGGGCAGCTTCAAAACGTCATCAAATGATGCATGAACAAGGACCTCAGCGATGTCCCCATAATCCAGTGAGGCCCGCCGTAAGTGCGCCTCTGTCAAGCTGAAACCCAACGGTTCAACCAGGTGTAACCGGGCTCCCGTATTTGCACATAGACGAATTATGTTGCCGGTATTCTGTGGTATCTCTGGCGCAATTAACACGACATTCAGGGGCATTGGAACACCTATCTGATTGATTGGCGGTAAGAAGAATATCCAGCGTGGAGTATCCCATGTGACGGGCTGAGTGGCCTACAGGGTAGGGGTTTCAGACGCCGGTTGTGTCCTCTAGTACATGCCGAACCAGAGGCGCAGCGCTTCTTTGGTGGGTTTGCTGCGCGTCGACCCTTGATTGGTGGAGTCGTAGTACCAGTTTTCAGGAGAGCGACGGTACTGCGCAAACCAGTCCAGGGTGCCAAAGGATGCGCCCTCTATCCAAGGGTGGGCTTCAAGTGCAAGGAAAACGGCCTCGTAGTAGAGCGCCTGCTCCTGGAAGTCAGTCAGAAAGGTTGCGCGCTCACTCTGTGCCTCTGAACCCTCTCGGCCGTTTGAACTGGTGGCTCCAAAGGAGTGGTAGGCTTTGGTCTTCCCTTCAACGAAGGGCTTGGAACGGCTGATATGTTCCTCAATTACGGCAACCATCTCATCAAACGGCGGGTTGTTCGGGTCATCGAAATGTCCAGGGAAATAGGTGGCGTCAGCGCCAAAGATCGCGAAGTCCACGGCGTCTGCAAAAGTGAACCGGCCATCTGCACCAAGCTCCAAGGTAACGCCAACATCCCCTGAATAGACCTCCCTCACCTGCGCAATGAGCTCCCGCCAGAGTCGATCGTAGCCATTCCCTTCTTGAAAGGTGAAGTTGGCCGGGTTGAACAACACATACATACCCACACCAGCGGCCTCAGCACGAGCAGCCCTGGGCAATACCCACGCCCGTAGCTCATCCAACCACGCTTCCATCCACACGGGGTCAGCAGCAAATTGGTGTCGCAATTCCCACTGGCCCTCAGGCAGATCAAAGTACGGCCCATCCTGCTCCGCGTGAATCACGCCGAGGCCGTTGGCCTTTGCGGCCGCCACCATCTGGGCGTAGTAGGCGTCATCAGTGAGGGAAAGGTCATTGTTGTGCGGCACATACTTGGGCAGTGGGTCCATCTGGGTAAGGAAGACCGCAGGGTGCAGGCCCACCCAGTTGGCTCCCGTGTCCCGCACGGCGGCAAACGCCTGATTAAAGACCATGGCCTGGCATGCGGGGTCGTCACGCCGCAGCATAAACGCAGGGCCGCCGAGTCGCTCAAAGAGGTCTGTCATGAACACTGCGCGCACCGCAAGGTTGTTGGCTGGCTCTTTGGTGACGCGGACATCCACGAGATAGGTCTTGTCCCCTATCTCCGCCTGGAAACGGAAGACTCCGGCGCTGGGCAAGTTCACCTCAGCACTGGACGGGCTCACTCTGGTAAGTGTGGCAGGCAACGCACTGGAATACGTAAGGTCAGCGGCAGCGAGCACCGGACGGGACCACACCATTTCCGTGCCAGAGGCAAACCAAAGGGTGTCCACCGCGTTGAGGGTAACGGTGTCCCCTGCCAGCGCGTCCAAGGTTGCGTCAGCGGGTGTTGGCAGATCAACGGGCGGCGGCAGCTCACACGTAGGTGTTGGCGTGGGGGTTGGTAGCTCTATTGTTGGCGTGGACGTGGGAGCAGGCTGTCCTGCCGTAGGAGTGCCGATAGGGGTTGTGGCGGTGGGCGTTTCAGACGCCGGGTCGCAAGCGGCGAGTGCCAGTAGAAAAACAATGGTAAGGAGAACTTCGGTCATATCCATTTAACCCCAGGCAGGTAAGAATTGCGCGGCAAAGGCGGTGAGCTTCAGGGTCGCCAGCTTCTCCTGCAGGACGGCGGCCTCTCCACCAGTGGCCACAACGGCAAAGAGCGACGGCCCTGCGCCAGCCATATGGACGTCCCGCACACCCGCGCTTTCAAAGGCAATTTTGAATGTCGCATAGCCTGGGTAGGCTAAGGACGCCACGCCTTCAAACGTGTTGAAGAGGCCGTCAAGGGGCGCGCGCCTCTCTCTAATACGTTCCGCCAACAGCTCCGTGGCCCGGCCATGTGGGGAGTAATGCTCCGGGGTCAGCAGACCGTATAGGCGTGCTGTCTTATTGTCACCCACTTCACCGGCGTAAAGGACTACGGCCCACAGGTCATCCCGCGTTGGCAGCGGTGTCAGCACCTCACCACGGCCCGCGCCCATGGCGGTGCCACCGTGGATGAAGAATGGCACGTCAGCGCCAAGTTGGACTGCCAGTTCCAGTAGTCGTTGGTCCGACACGTCCAACCTCCATAGCGCACGCAGACCTACAAGCGTCGCAGCAGCATCACTGCTGCCTCCGCCCAAGCCAGCGGCCGCCGGTATGCGTTTGGTAAGCCTTATGCGCGCGCCCTGCTGAGTGTGCGTTTCATCTCGTAGAAGCTGCGCCGCCCGTAGGACAAGGTTGTCGCCAATAGGCGCAGCCCCGTGGGGCGTGACCTCCAGGCTCAG
>JAQBVZ010000161.1 GCA_027625205.1 Chloroflexota bacterium | reverse complement strand
AAAAGCGACGGGCATCGTACCGGCGGTTGCCTACAACCTTGCAGTGCCGCTGCTGTTCGCCATCACGCTTACTGCCGCCTTCAGCATCACCTTTAACCTGACTGAAGCCTTCCGGCAACGTAGCTACCCTCACCTATCCGTCAAAGGCCCCCTGCTTGCGGGCGCGGCAGCCGCCATGATGGCCGTCGTACTCGGTAACCTGGATGGCGCAGCGCAACTGCTCCAAGGCGCCTGGCGGTGGTCAAACGGGGAGGGCTTCCCAGCGTTCGACTTCTGGCGCAGCAGCCGCCTCATGCCAGGGCAGATAGCCATCACGGAATTTCCCTTCTGGACGTTCCTCTTTGCGGATCTCCACGCCCACCTCATCGTCATCCCCTTCACCCTACTGGCCCTGGGGCTGGCCCTTAACGTAGTGCTTGGCGCAGGTCAGGGTGGATGGCTTGGCAAACGACTCAATTTCCTCTTCCTAGCGTTGGGCATTGGATCCCTTGCAGCCATCAACACCTGGGAAGTTCCTACCTACTGGGGCATAGGCGTGGCCGCGGGCGGCATTGCTGTTCTCACCCAGGCCAAGTGCCCACAGTGGTCGCACTTACGTAAATGGCTCATCTGGTCAGCATTCCTCATAGGGCTGGCCTACCTCCTTTTCCTTCCGTTCCACTCGACCTATGAGGCGCCAGCAGGAGGGCTGAAGCTCAGCCAATGGCGGACCGTCTTCTGGCACTACATGGGCATCCATGGACTGATGTTCTTCATCGTTGGCTCGTGGCTTGTGGTTGAGTGGTACAGGAAGGGGACACCGTGGAGGCAACTGCGGCCTTCCGGCTCCGTCGCAGCCTCTGAAGGAGAGTTTCAAGAGAAACGGCCCTGGCCCATAAACCCCACCATCATCACGGTGGCATTGGCAGTCGTGTTTGCCACGGGTATGGCCCTGGCCGGGTGGGAAACGGTGGGAGTCCTCCTCGTCTTCCTACTTGCCGCGGGGATTCTCATACGCTGGTGGGTCATCCACAGAGAGCGGGCGGACGCACCGGTCAACCTCTTCCTGTTACTCATGGTGCTGATGGCTCTGGGCATTGGCGTTGGGGTGGATTTCATCACCGTGGGGAATGACATAGACCGGATGAACACGGTCTTCAAGTTCTATCTCCAGGCGTGGATCCTCTTCAGCATCCTGGGCGGCGTCGCGCTCTGGCACCTCTGGGCTTCCGGCGCCATCCACTGGAGCGGTTCTAGGGTTCTACCATCTCGCTCATGGCTAGGATTCGTTGCAGTTTTGGTCATCTGCGCCAGCGTATTCCCGCTCCTTGGCACCAGAGCACGCCTGGCTGACCGGTTCCAGGTCCTTCCCCTAACCCTAAACGGCGCAGCCTACCAGGCGACAGCCATCTACTTTGACCCTGGATCCTCCAACCGGGGAACTGATCTCAACGCAGAGTTTGCCCTGGCGGGTGATGCGGCCGCCCTAGCCTTCACGCGAGAGAACATAACCGGGTCACCTGTTGTCCTTGAGGCGGTGACTAGCCAGTACCGCTGGACTCCGCGAGTGGCCAAGTACACCGGCCTCCCCGTGGTGGTTGGCTGGGAATTCCACCAGACTCAGCAACGGGACCAGTACCAGGATGCCGTACGACAACGGACCAGAGACGTTAACAGCATGTACACCACCACCAACGAGTCCCACTTCATGGATCTCATCCGGCTGTATGAGGTCGAGTACATATACGTGGGCCCTGTGGAGCGGCTTTACTACGCAAAAGATGGCATTCCGGTGGAGGGCATGGGGAAGTTCGACAGTATGGTGGGGGTTGAGCTCTCTCTGTTCTATGAAAGCCCTCAAGTCCGCGTCTATCAGGTCGTTAACAGCACCACGGATGCGTCCGGCGCTTTGCAGGACAACGGAACGAGTGCTAGCATGATTTCAGGCCAAGAGCCAGGAGCTAACACCGTGATAGAAAACCTCCGTGACATCCTCTTCATCATCTTCAATGGGCTGGGCATCCTGGCCATCCTGGTTATCATATTCATAGCGTACGCACTCTACCGCAAGGTCAAAGGGCTCATAGAGTCCATTCAGGACACCTTGGAAAACGTGCGTGACCTCGCGGAAACCGTCGTGGAGGAGGTAGCGAAGCCATTGGCTGAAAGCGCATCCATCTGGTCACTCGTTGGCGGGCTGTTTGGCTTCGTAACCGGCTTCGGCAAACGCCGCAAGAGCCGTGAAGACAAGCGAAAAGATAAGGATAAGGACCGCGACAAAGGAAAGGGCAAAGACCGCAAACGCCGCTGAGCCTGAACCCCTACAAAGGCAGCGTATAGCGCGGGTATGAGCCAAAGACCTTGAGCAGAGAGGTCGCTTTGCCCAAATTTGTCAGCGCCTCTTTAACCACCGAGTCTTCACGGTGGCCTTCCAAGTCCACAAGAAAATAATACTGCCCCAGGCCCATTCGCGTGGGCCGTGATTCTATCTTGCTCAAATTAACGTTCCGCTGCGCAAACTCCCCCATGGCCCAATAAAGCTGGCCCGGCTTGTCTGCTGCAAATGAAAAGCAGATAGACGTCTTGTCTCTGCCCGTTGGGGCGTGGTCTGCCTTGGCCAACACCACAAATCGTGTCACGTTATTCGGGTTGTCCTGCACGCCCTCTTCAACTACCTCAGCGCCAGTGAGCTCCGCCGCCCTGCGGTTGGAGATAGCGGCTGCCGGCGTGGGGCTGTTCAAGGCTTGTTGCACTGCAGCAGCAGTGCTCAGGGAAGCAGCCACTTCAGCGTTTGGAAACTTCCGCTCCAAATACTCGCGGCACTGCCCAAGGGCCTGCGGGTGGGAATAGACCGTGGTGATGGCCCCCAGGTCCGTACCCTGTTTCATCACCAGGCAATGGCTGATGGGAATGGCTATCTCCTGTGTTATGTGGAGGCCATCTCCATGAATCAGCAAATCAAGGGTGTCCGTCACCGCGCCTTGGAGGCTGTTCTCAATGGGGAATACGCCCTGCTCAGCACTGCCATCCAACACAGCCCTGGCTATGGCAGGGATAGTGGGGCAAGGCACAAGCGTCGCGTCCGGCCGGTACTGCCTCGCAGCATCTTCAGTAAACGTGCCTGCGGGGCCCAAATATGCCAGCGTAATAGAGGTGGTCATTGTTTCTCGGCAGGAAGCGGCTGCCTTACTCCAAACTAGCTGGGCCGCACCCGTTCCAAGGCGTCCTCTTGGCCGGCCACAACCAGAATATCTCCAGCCATGATGCGCTGACCGCCGTTGGGCATAAGTATCGACTCACGCCCTCGCCTGATGGCGACGACTGCAGCGCCGTTACTGTCGTTGTCCAGCGTGAGCCCAGCCTCTCGTAGGTTTTTTCCTACCATGTCTTGGGTCACAATCAGCTTGAT